>JAPSIP010000218.1 GCA_031178645.1 Paracoccus sp. (in: a-proteobacteria)
GATTTGCAGCACCAGCCCATCCTCCAGGCTCATCCGCGCCATTTCGGTCAGCATGTGGCCGCGGAAGGTATCGGCTTCATCCGCGCTGCACTGGCCGCGCAGGGCCTTCCCGAACAGCGCCGCCGCATCCGCCTGCGCCAGATCCTCGGTCCGGGCGGAGGCATGGCCGTGGTCGCTGGAGGTCGCGCCATGGTCCTTGAAGAACGCCCGCCGCGCCCGGTGCGCATCAAGGTATCCGTCCCAAGTCGCGGTGTCGAAGCCGGTCTGTTCCCCCAGCAACGCCACGTTGTCGACAAAGCCCGCCATTTCGGGGTCAACGACGCCGTCGGGGCGATAGGCGGTGACGACGCGGCCATCCCAGCCGGATTCGCGGATCATCCGGTGCCAACGCAGATCATCGGTGGCGGCCTCGGTCGTGGCGATGACCTCAATGTTGAACCGCTTGAACAGCGCGCGCGGGCGGAAATCGGGGCGCGCCAGGCAGTCGGCGATGTGGTCGTAATACCAATCCGCCGTCTGTTCCGTCAGCGGCCGGTCGATGCCGAAGACATGCTGGAAGCTGTGGTCCAGCCACAGCCGCGACGGCGTGCCGCGCAGCAGGTGAACGTTCTGCGCAAACAGCCGCCAAATCTTGCGCCCGTCGGTTTCAGTGGGGCCCCCATCGACGCGCGGCACGCCCAGATCGGTCAGCGCCACGCCCTGGCTGCACAGCATCCGGAAGACGTAATGATCCGGCGTGACGAACAACTGCGCGGGATCGGGAAAGGGCTGGTCCTCGGCGAACCAGCGAGGATCGGTATGGCCGTGGGGGCTGATGATGGGCAGGTCGCGGATATCCGCATAAAGTCCACGCGCCAGATCGCGGGCGCGTGCTTCCAGCGGAAACAGCCGATCATTGTCCAGCAAGCCCATCCTCCCCCCTTCGAGTCGCACTTGTTTCGCAACTACTCATCTAATATGCTAGTTTTCAAGGGTGGTCAATTGGGTGTCGTCATGGCGTCTCCACGAGGTCTTTCGTTGATCGATCTGCCGGTGCTGGACGGCGGGCGGAGCCGCACGGTCACCGACCAGATCTTCGAGCTGCTTTACGACCGCGTCGTGAACCTGACCCTGCCGCCCGGAGCCAAGCTGTCCGAGGCCGAGGTGGCGGCCCAGATGGGCGTGTCCCGCCAGCCGGTGCGCGACGCCTTCTACCGGCTGTCGCAACTGGGCTTCATCGAGATTCGCCCCCAACGCGCGACCATTGTGACGCCCATTTCCGAAGAAGCCGTTCTGCAGGCCTATTTCATCCGCGCCGCGCTTGAAGAAGCCTGCATGCGCGTCGCGGTCGACCGCCTGACCGATGATCACTTCGCCGCGCTCGACCGTCTGATCGACCTCCAGGCCGAGGAGATCGCGGCAGGGAACCGAAGGCAGTTCCACGCCCTCGACGACCAGTTTCACCACGACATCTGCACCTTCGCGGGGCTTGAATTCGTCTGGACCCTGGTCAAGGAAAACAAGGGCCACATGGACCGGGCGCGCTACCTGTCGCTGTCCTATGGCGCCAATACTGCCTTCAAGGAACATCGCGATATCCTGGACGCCCTGCGCCGTCGCGACGCCCCCGCAGCCGTTCTGGCGATCCGCCAGCACCTGAGCAGGATCGAGGCCATCATCGCCCGCCTCCGCATCGACCAGCCGCAGGTCTTCGCCTGACGCCCTGGCCTTCATCTTGGCGAAAATATCCTCGGGGGAGGGGCCGGCAGGCCCCCGGGGGCAGACAGCCCCCGTCCTGTGTCAGCGGACCTGAAGATTGATCGGCAAGTCGAAGGCGTAGCTTGCATCCGTCAGTTCGGACGGCGCGCGGGGACAGCGCCCTGCACGCTGCGCCGCCTGAACCGCAGCCTGGTCCAAGGCCGCAATGCCGGACGACCCGGCCACCCCGACCCCCTGGATCGAGCCGCTGCGGGATACCGACAGGCGCAACGTCACCCGGCCGCCTTCACGGACCCCGCGCGGTGCCGATGCCCGGCGGCTGATGCAGGACCGGATCTGGCCGCCCCATTGCGACATCAGGCTGGCCTTCTGTTGCGGGCTTGGGCCGGCAGCGCCGGTGCCGCCCGCGCCCTGGTCAGCGCGGCGGGCCTGCTGCTGCGGTGCGGGCTGTTCCTGCCGGCGCGGTTCCGCCTGGCGCTGCGGTTCGGGTTCGCGCCGCTCTTCCCGGCGCGGCTCTGCCTGGCGAACCGGTTCCGGCTCTCGCTCGGGGCGGCGTTCGGGGCGGGCAGAGCTGTTCAGCACGACCGCAGGCGGGGTTTCCAGTTCCGGCGGCGCGGGGGGGAACAACTCGGCCATGTCATCAAGCGGTGCCAGTTCCGGCAAAGGCGGCAGTTCCAGCGGTTCCGCCACCTGTTCCGGCTGGGGCTGGGGTTCGGGCCGAACCGGTTCCTCGGCCACTTCCTCGGCCACTTCCTCGACCGGGGCTATGGCTTCCTCGGCCGGCTCTTCGGCAGGGGCCAGATCCACATAGACGGGTTCCGGCAGGCCCGGGGGCGGGGCCCCGGCCTCGGCCCGGTGCATCAGCCACAAGGCACCGCCCAGATGCAGCGCCAGCACCAGGACCGAGGCGCCGCCCCACAGCGCGCCCTCGCGGATCATGCTGCCGGCGCGGCCCGTCATTGCCCAGGCTCCGCAGGGGCGGGCGCGGCGGGGACGGTCCCGCTGGTCGATTCAAGTCCCACAAGGGCGATCTTCAGATAGCCCGTATCGCGCAGGGTGTTCATGGTTTCCATCAGGTCGCCATAGGCCACCTCGCGGTCCGCGCGCAGGAAGATGCGCTGTTCGCGGTCTCCGCCGGTCGCCTCGGCCAGGGCGGCGGCAAGGCCTCCGGGCGCGATGTCCCGGTTGCCAAGCGCCAGCGTCAGGTCGGGCTTCACCGTCACATAGACCGGCTGGTCGGGACGTTCCGCAGGGGTGGCGTTCGACACCGGCAGATCGACATTCACATCGACCGTCGCAAGCGGCGCGGCGACCATGAAGATGATCAGCAGCACCAGCATTACGTCGATGAAGGGGGTGACGTTGATCTCGTGGTTCTCGACCAGGTCATCGCCGGTTTCGCGGATCCCGCCTGCCATGGCTCAGCCCTCCTTCGCGGCCAGGCCACGGAAATCCAGGTCGCGGCTGACCAGCTGGCGCACGCCCGCCGCCGCATTGGCAAGGCGCAGGCGATAGCCGGTGATGCCGCGGGCGAAGACGTTGTAGATCACCACGGCGGGGATCGCCGCAACCAGGCCGATGGCGGTTGCCAGCAGCGCCTCGGCGATGCCGGGGGCGACCACGGCCAGGTTGGTGGTCTGCGATTCGGAAATGCCGATGAAGCTGTTCATGATCCCCCAGACTGTCCCGAACAGGCCCACGAAGGGCGCGGTCGATCCGATGGTCGCCAGCACGCCGGTGCCCCGTCCCATGCGGCGGCCCGCCACCGCCTCGATCCGGTCAAGCTGGGATTCGACCCGTT
>JAPSIP010000219.1:0-1173 GCA_031178645.1 Paracoccus sp. (in: a-proteobacteria)
CCTTTACCCGGAAGGCCAGCTGCCCGACTTCGTCACCGTCAGCGGCGACACTACGACGATCGACTTGGGCCAAGGCCACAGCGTCGTCTATGACGCAAGCGGGGCGCGCTATATCCACCCCGATGCGGGCACCATCGCCATCCGCTCCGACGGCAACCGGCTGATCTTGGAAGCGCCCGAGCCCCGCCCGGACTGGATCAACGCGTCCGATACCCGTGTCAGCATCACGACCGAGGCCGGGCGCTTCGCCTATACCCGAAGCAAGGTCGAGACCTTCCGCTATTCGCCGGGCTGGCCCTTGTTCTTCTTCACGCTCGACAGCCCCTTCTCGCGGATGAGTTGGGCTGAACTGGGTGCCGCCGCCTTGTGGGGCGAAAGGGTCGATCCCGACACGCCGAACATCGCCGCGATGGCGCATGACTTCTGGACCAACAGCATGTGGCGGCACGGCGACGTGTTCTGGGCGATGTCGGAAACCGTGCTGATGGCCTTCCTGGGCACGATGGGCGCGGCGATCCTGTCCCTGCCGCTGGCCTTCATGGCCGCGTCGAACATGAACCCGCTGGGACCACTGCGCTTTGCCGTGCGCCGGGTGTTCGACTTCATCCGGGGCGTTGACGCGCTGATTTGGACCATCGTGCTGGCCCGCGCCTTCGGCCCCGGCCCGATGACCGGCGCCCTGGCGATCCTGCTGACCGATACCGGCAGCTTCGGCAAGCTGTTCTCGGAAGCGTTGGAGAACATCGACGAGAAGCAGGTCGAGGGGGTGCGGTCGACCGGCGCGGGCAGCCTGCAGCGGGCGCGCTTTGGCGTGATCCCGCAGGTGACGCCGGTGCTGCTGTCGCAGGTCCTGTATTTCCTGGAGTCGAACACCCGCGGGGCGACCGTGATCGGCGCCATTGTGGGGGGCGGCATCGGCCTGTTGCTGACACAGGCGATCCAGACCCAGAAGGACTGGGAGGACGTGGCCTATTACATGATCCTGATCGTGCTGACCGTGATCGCGATGGACAGCCTGTCGGGCTGGCTGCGCCGCAAGTTGATCAAGGGTCACTGATGCCGAAGCTTTCCCCCGACGCGCCCCTGGTCCATCCCGGCGCCGTTGTCGCCAACTCCACCTTCGGCGGCTGGTGCGAGGTGGGCGCGCAGTCCAACGTCCTGAATTCCGATTTC
>JAPSIP010000219.1:1183-3485 GCA_031178645.1 Paracoccus sp. (in: a-proteobacteria)
GCGAGCGGCTGTGCGACATCGCCA
The DNA here is from genome assembly GCA_031178645.1 of Paracoccus sp. (in: a-proteobacteria). Classification (GTDB taxonomy): domain Bacteria; phylum Pseudomonadota; class Alphaproteobacteria; order Rhodobacterales; family Rhodobacteraceae; genus Paracoccus. The sequence goes on from JAPSIP010000219.1 coordinate 1,208, forward strand.
ACAGCAGCATCGGCAAGTTTGCCAATATCGCGGCCATGTGCCGGATCGGGCCGACCGACCACCCGATGCAAACGGCCAGCCTGCACCACTTCCTTTACCGCTCAAGCTACTACTGGGACGACACGGCGGACGATGCCGCGTTCTTTGCCGCGCGCGCGGCACGGCGCACCGTGATCGGGCCGGATACCTGGCTAGGTCACGGCGTCATCGTCAAGCCGGATGTTACGATCGGCGCCGGCGCCATTGTCGCATCCGGGGCGGTGGTCACGAAGGACGTGGCCCCCTACATGATCGTGGCGGGCGTTCCGGCGGTGCCCCTGCGCGCGCGGTTCGCCCCCGACATCGCCGAAAGGCTGATGGCGCTTGCCTGGTGGGACTGGGAACACGCCCGCCTGCGGCAGGCCCTTGCCGATTTCCGGCACCTGTCCGCCGGGGCATTCCTGGATAGATACGGCGGCTAGTCCGGGTTGATCGTCAATGTCACCCGGTCGCCCGCAAACCAGGTCGTCCCGTATTCGACCGGCCGCCCTTCGGCATCGACGTTGATCGACATCGACCGCAGCACCGGCGAGCCCTGCGGAAGTTCCAGGGCCAGGGCCATCGTCGTGGGGGCGATCTTGGCGGTCAGCCGGGTTTCGGCGCGCGTGTAATCCGACACCCCGCATTGCGACAGGGCCCATGTCACTGACGGTTCCGCCTGCAGGTGCAGCAGCAGATCCGGAAACCGTCCGGCATCGAAAACCGACCGGAACACCGCAAGCGCCTGGCCGTCCACCAGCGACACACCCTCGACCACATGGACCGGTGCGCCGAGCGCCAGGCACAGTGCCTCGGCCTCTTTCGCATCGGCCGCGCGCGTGTCCAGCAGCGTCAGGCGGCGCGAGGCCGAGCGCCCCGAGGCCGCAACGTTCTGGTGAAAGCGCACGCGGCGGCCCAGCGGATAGTCGGTGGGAACGGAAGCCACGAAGACCCCCGCACCGCGCCGTGTCCGCAAGGTGCCTGTTTCAACCAACGAGGCAATGGCGCGGCGGACGGTATGGCGGTTGACGCCGAAACGGGCCGAAAGCTCTGCCTCGGACGGCAGGCGGTCGCCCGGGCGGTAATGGCCGGCCGCGACCTCGGCGCCCAAGGTGTCCGCGATGGCCTTCCAGATCGGCTGCTTCGTCATCGAAAATTCACAACTTGGTTCTTGAGGCAGACGAGCCTGCGGGTTATTTCTTGTCTAGTTGTATAGACACATAGACAAGCTGGCAAGATGTCGAGGCCCGGAATGTCCCCCACCAACGAAACACGCCGCGGCTGGATGTCGCTGCTGGCCAAAGCCCCACCGGGTCGGCTGGCGGTGCTGGCCCCTGACCTGCCCGCCCATGACATGCTGCGCGCGCCGGAAATCGGCGCCATCATGCTGGAAGGCCGCATCGGCGGCACCGGGGGGCGCTTCAACCTGGGCGAGATGACCGTGACGCGCTGTTCGGTCCGTGTCGGTGATGCCGTGGGCCATGCCTGCGTTCAGGGCCGCGACAAGGACCATGCCCGCCGCGCCGCCGTTCTGGACGCCTTGTTGCAGGGCGACGAGGCGGCGCGCATCAGCGCCGATATCCTGACTCCCCTGACGGCCGAGGCCGACGCCGCCCGCACCGCCCGTGCCGAAAAGGCCGCAGCCACGCGGGTCGAGTTTTTCACCATGATGCGGGGAGAGGATTGATGAACCAGCTTTCCGGCGGTTTTGCCGATCCGGCCCGCAATGCGGCCCACACCTTTCGCGCCGTGCTGGAGGCGATGGCCCGCCCCGGCACGATCCACATCGCCGCAGGGGCCGAGGCGCCTGCCTTGTCGCCGGCTGCGGCAACGGTGTTGCTAGCCCTGACCGACAGCACGACGCCGCTACATCTTGCGGGCGGCTTCCAAACGGATGCCATCCGCCGCTGGATTGCCTTCCACACCGGCGCGCCCCTTGTCGCAGCCGAAGACGCGACCTTCGCGCTTGGCCGCTGGGACGACCTGCAGCCCGTGACCCGCTTCAGGATCGGCCAGCCGTCCTATCCCGACCGCTCGGCCACGCTGATCGTCGAGATGACGCGCCTGACAAACGACGGCCCGCGCCTGACCGGCCCCGGCATCAAGGATGCGGCCCGTCTGTCCCTGCCTGATACCGCAGCATTCCGGGCGAACCACGCCCTGTTCCCGCTGGGCTTCGACACGATCCTGACCTGCGGCACCCGTCTGGCCGCCCTGCCCCGGACCACCGTCGTGGAGGATCTCTGATGTATGTCGCGGT
>JAPSIP010000220.1 GCA_031178645.1 Paracoccus sp. (in: a-proteobacteria)
CGACGAGGCCCAGACGAGCCTTGCGCAGATGCAGGACGCGATCCGGTCCCTGGGCGACCGCTGGCTGGAGGCGCGCGTGGACCGCTTTTCCGCCACGGTCGAGGCGCTGTTCGACCGGGTGCGCAGCAATCCGGGCGACCTGTCGGCGGCGCGGCGTTACCTGGGCGTCTACCTGACCGGCGCGCGCGACGCGACGGTCAAGTTCGCAGACCTTTATCGCCAGACCCGCGACCCATCGGTGCGGGCATCGTATGAAACCTTCCTCGATGATCTGGAAAAAGATTTCAGCGCCAAGTCGCGCCGCCTTCTGGAAGGCGACAGGACGGATCTGGACATCGAGATCTCGGTCCTGCGCGAACGCCTGGCGCGCGAGGGGGTCCGCGCGTCCGAACCCCTGCCGCTTGAGCCGCCCCGGACTGAAACCGCGCGGTTCATCGATGATCTTCTGACCCCCGAGCGGGACAAGGCGCGTCGCTGATCCATGCCGCGCTTTGCGTTGAAGATCGAATATGACGGGCGCCCCTTTGCCGGATGGCAGGCCCAGGCCGACCAGCCCTCGGTCCAGGGCGCGGTCGAGGCGGCACTTGGCAAGCTGGATCCCGGCTTTGCGGCAGGCGCCCGGATCGCTGCGGCGGGACGGACCGACGCGGGCGTTCATGCCACGGCCCAGGTCGCCCATGCCGATCTGGGGCGCGACTGGGATCCCTTCCGGCTGGCCGAGGCGCTGAACTTCCACCTCAAGCCCGCGCCCGTGGCCGTGCTGGCTGCCGCGCGGGTGGGGGACGACTTCCACGCCCGCTTTTCCGCCACCGAACGGCGCTACCTGTTCCGCCTGCAGGCCCGCCGCGCGCCTGCGACCCATGATCGCGGGCTGGTTTGGCAGGTGCTGCACCCGCTGGATGCGACAGCGATGCGCCAAGGCGGGGCGCATCTGCTGGGGCTGCATGATTTCACGACCTTCCGCTCCTCGATCTGCCAGGCCGCAAGTCCCGTAAAGACGCTGGACGAAATCCGCATCGACGAGGTCGAGATCCTGCATGGCCGCGAATACCGCTTCCACCTTCGGGCGCGGTCTTTCCTGCACAACCAGGTCCGCTCCATCGTCGGCACGCTGGAACGCGTCGGCGCGGGATCATGGCCGCCGGAACGGGTGGCAAAGGTGCTGCAGGCCCGCGACCGTTCCGCCTGCGGGCCGGTCTGCCCGCCGCATGGGCTTTACCTGTGCGGCGTAGGCTATCCGCAGGATCCGTTCGAGGATTAGGTCCGGCCCCGCCGCCGGGGGCGTTCGTCGCGATATCCGAACACGATCTTCAGCGTGTTCCACATGATCCACAGATCCAGCCGGATATCGCGGTGGCGCTGATAGATCAGGTCGATCTTCAGCTTCGCGGGCAGGCAGCGGCGGTAGTAGGCCCGCTCGGTCGCCTCGGCGCTTGTGCAGCGGGCAAGGATGCGATCCTCGTGGCGGTGATAGATCAGGGTCGCCAATCCGGTCACGCCCGGACGGCTTTTCAGGACCTGCGAATAGACGGCCGGGAAACGTTCCACATATTCGCGCAGGGGCGGGCGCGGGCCGACAAAGCTCATGTCGCCGCGCAGGATGTTGAAAAGCTGGGGCAGCTCGTCCAAACGGCTGCGGCGCAGGAACCGGCCCAGGGGCGTGATGCGCCAATGCTTGTGCGCCCCGGTGGCCCCGGAATCCTTGTCCTCGCCGATCATGGTGCGGAACTTCAACTGCGTGAAGGGCTGTCCCGGCGCCCGCATCCGTTCGGCGAAATAAAGGATCGGCCGGCCCTGCTGGATCAGAAGAAGGACCGCGACGATGCCCATAACGATCGACAGCGGAAGCAGCAGGACAAGGGCAAGGGTCAGGTCGAACAGCCGCTTGCGCCGGGGCGCCGGATTTGCTGCCGAACCCGGCGCGTTGTGTGCAAACCATGCCATCTTTGGCATGGCGACGCGTGCCGATCCGGTCCTGTCCCATTCATGGTGGATCGTCACGATGCCTGCCCTGCAACAATTCGTTCATCAAGTCGGGTAGCACAAGGGCGGATGCAGGGAAACCGGGCAGGCGCGATTCCGGCCGAATGACTTGCGCGACCATTGCAAAGGGGCCACTGTCTGCCGGAACCGAGGCGACCCAAAGGCGGATAATGCGCAAATTTCTTGTCATGCTGGACGACAGCCGGGAATGTCTGAACGCGATGCGGTTCGCGGCCATGAGGGCATCCAATTCCGGCGGCGCGGTGACCGTTCTTGCGGTGATCCCCCCGGATGAAATCCAGCACGGCTTCGGCGTGGCCGAGGTGATGCGCGCCGAGGCCTATGAACGCATCGAGGCGCATTTCGACGTTTTCGCCAAGTGGATGAGAATGCGGCCGAAAGTCGAGCCGGAACTGGTCATCCGCGAAGGCGACCCGGCCGAGCAGCTGATGGCCTATCTGAACGAGGACCCCGAGATCGGAATCGTCGCCATGGGCATCAGCGCGGACAAGTCGGCGCAGAATCCGCTGCTGTCGCGCCTGCTGCGCGATGCGGCCAGCCTGCCCTGCCCGATCACCGTCGTGCCTGCCGACATCTCGAAGGAGCGGCTTGAAGCGATCACCTGACCGTCGCCCGGCTTGACCCGGCTGCCCCCCATCGCCATATCCATTCCAAAGGAGCCTTGGCCAATGTTCATCCAGACCGAAACCACACCGAACCCTGCGACGTTGAAGTTCCTTCCCGGCGAGATCGTGCTGGACAACGGCACGGCCGATTTCCCTTCCAACGACACGGCGGCCAAGTCGCCGCTGGCCCGCCGCATCTTTGCCGTGGGAGGCGTGACCGGCGTCTTTCTGGGCCGCGACTTCGTGACTGTGACCAAGGCCGACGACCAGCCTTGGGATCACCTCAAGCCGTCGATCCTTGGCGCGATCATGGAGCATTACCAGTCGGGCGCGCCGGCAGTCGAAGGCACGGCAGAAAATGCCGGTCATGCCAGCCATGACGGGCCCGACGGGGAAATCGTCACCCAGATCAAGGAGCTGCTGGACACCCGCGTCCGCCCGGCGGTGGCCCAGGACGGTGGCGACATCACCTTCCACGGCTTTGACCGGGGCGTGGTCTACCTGCACATGCAGGGCGCCTGCGCGGGCTGCCCGTCCTCGACCCTGACGCTGAAGATGGGGATCGAGAACCTGCTGCGCCACTATATCCCCGAGGTGGTCGAGGTCCGGCCCGTTGCCTGATCCCCTGGCCCTCGGTTTCGACACATCGGCCGCGCATTGCGCGGCCGCTTTGCTGCGGGGCGACCGCATCCTTGGCCAAATCTCCGAGGAGATGACCAAGGGCCAGGCCGAACGCCTGTTTCCGCTGCTGGAAGGATTGCTGGCCGATGCGGGCCTGACCTGGCGCGACCTTGACGTGATCGGCGTGGGCATCGGGCCGGGCAACTTCACCGGCATCCGCATCGCCGTCGCGGCGGCGCGC
>JAPSIP010000013.1 GCA_031178645.1 Paracoccus sp. (in: a-proteobacteria)
GATCATCGAATCGTCATAGCCGGTCGTGAACAGGAAGGGGATGCCATGCCCCATCAGCAGGTCGGCGGCGGGATAGGCCATGTCCCGGCCCAGGTTGATGTCGACGATGGCCCCGTCGAAGGGGGCCTCGGACCCGATCAGCGCAAGCGCCTCGTCGATGCTGCCAACGGGGCCCAGCACCTCGCAACCCAGATCCTGGAGCCTTCCTTCCAGGGCCTTCGCCAGCAGGTATTCGTCCTCGATCACCAGGATGCGCAGGCCGCGCAGCGACGGATCAGCCATTCTGCTGGTCCTTTCCCGGACTGGCGGACACGGGCAAGGCGATGGTGCAATGCACCCCGTCGTCCGTCAGCGAATAGGTCGTCCTGGCCTTCAGTTGATAGGGCAGGGCGCGTTCGATCAGTTCGCGCCCCTGGCCCATGACGCAGGCCGATGCACCCTCCGCCGGCATGGCGATGCCCGTCTCGCGCCAGTCGATATGCAGCCACGGGGTGTCCGCACGACCATCGGCGTCAAGCGACCAGGTGACCGCCAGCCGGCCGTCGGCCTGCCCAAGCGCGCCGTATTTGACGGCATTGGTCGCCAGTTCGTGCAGCGCCATCGCCAGGGTCTGCACCGTCGAGGACCGCAGGCGGATCCCGGACGGCCCGTCCAGGGTGATGCGATCCGGGTCGCCGCCCATTGCCGTCAACTCGTTCTGGATCAGCTCGTCGAATGTCACCCGGTCCAGATCGCTCAGCCGGGACAACAGCCCCTGGACGCGGGCAAGGGCTTCCAGCCGGCTTTGGAACCGCGCCCGGAAATGGTCGAGATCCGTGCTGCTGCGCGCCGTCATGTCCGACAGGGCCAGAACCACCGTCATCAGATTGCGCGTCCTGTGATGCAACTCGCCGATTAGGACCTTTTGCCGTTCCTCCGACTCGCGCCGCTCGGTGATGTCGCTGAACAGCACGGCAACCCGGTTCTGCGGCCTGTCCAGGCTGAAGACGTTGAGGTTGAAGGTGCGCCCCAGCGTGTGTTCGGTTTCCTCGACCCAGATCGGCTGGCCGCTGTCCAGCACCTGCCCGTAAAGTTGCGCCCACCGGGGATTGGGCGTTTCCAGCAGTTCGGTGATCGTCTTTCCCACCGGCCAGGGCATCGACGTATGCTTGAGAAAGGCGGCGTTCACCTCGATATAGCGAAAGTCCGACCAGGCGCCGTTCTGGTCCTTCAGCACCTCGACCACGACATAGGCTTCGTCCATCAGCTCGAACAGGTTGCGATAGCGTTGCTCGCTGTCGCGCAGCGCGCGTTCGGCCTCGCGCCGGGCCGTCAGGTCGGCGGTCACCGCCAGCAGGCTGCTTGGCCGCCCGTCGCGGTCGCGCAACACCGTCAGGGTGCTGCTGGCCCATATTTCCTCGCCATTGGCCCTGCGGTACCGCTTGTCAATCGAGACGGGCTGGTCGCTGGCGATCGCCTGGGCAAGGGCCGCCTGGCTTGCCTGGACATCCTGCGGATGCGTCACCTGCTGGACCGTCGTGGCAAGCAATTCGTCCTGCGAACGGCCCAGGATCCGGCACAATTCGCTGTTGGCGCGCAGGAAGCGCCCGCCTAGGTCAAGTTCCGAAAGGCCGACCGGGGCGCTTGCGAAGATGGCCTCAAGCCGTTCCTCGCTTTCCTCCAGCAGAATGTCCGCTTCCCGCTTTTGCGTCACATCCTGGCCGATCTTCAGATAGCCCGTCACCCGGCCCCTTGCATCCCGCAGGGGCCGCACCGAGCCGTCGATGAACACGCCCGAGCCGTCCTTGCGCAGATGCCACCTGACATCGGGGGCGAAGCCGGTCTCGCGGGCCTCTACGACTTCCTGGACATCGACGCCCGCTTTACGGTCTTCGGGCGTGTAAAGGATCGCGCCGGGTTGGCCGACCGCCTCGTCCTCGGTCCAGCCGAAAACCTGTGCCGCGCCCGGAAGCCAGTCGGTGATGCGGTCGTCCTTGTCGGTGATGAAGATCGCATAATCCGATGCCTGCGCGACCGTAAGCCGGAAACGCTCCTCGCTTGCGCGCAGCGCGGACAGCTTGAGGACGCGGTCCACGACCGGCCCCAGGATGCTGGCATAGGTGCGCAGGAACTGGATATCGTCCTGGCCGAAGTCCCGGGGTTCGGACGCATCCATCTGCAGCAGCCCGAAGGCGCTGCCGCCCGGCAGGAAGATCGGGACATTCGCCAGGGCCCTGACGCCCGCCTCGCGCATGAAGCCGGGCACCTCGAAGCGATCGTCCCGACTGATGTCGGTGCTGATGACCGGCTTTCGCTGCGTGATGGAAAAGCTTTCGGATGAATGCTTGTTCATCGAGATCCGCGTTCTGCCGACGATGTCCCGCGGCCATCCGACGCCCGCGCGAACCAGCAGCTTCTTGCCATCCTCGTCGATTTCCAGAACCTTGGCCCGGCCGGTGCCCATGGCTTCGCCTACCAGCCTGCAGGCTTCGGTCAGGATGTCGTCCAGGTCATCGGACTGAAGCGCGAAATCGCCGAAATCCGCCAGGATCCTCTGCCGCCGCAGCAGCATGTCTTCCCGCTCGTGCGTCAATGCTGGTCTCCCTTCCCGGGACAGGGGCGGAACGCCCAAGAACACAACACTACAGCGCCGGTTCCGGTTCGTCAGCCCGGGTATCGGGGAGGCAGGGGGATGTCCTGAGGTCTTGGCGTGAGTGGCCAGGCGCGAGGTCCGCCGCCGAAACATCCCTTCCGGCGCGCGCGCCTCCACCCCTTGACGCTTTTCCGTCACGCCCGCACCCAGCCAGGACGGGGGCAAGGTCCTTAGGCAATTCAGGTTGCGCCGTCAGCCAGGATGGAAACAGAAACGGGCGGCCGGATGCTTGTTCCGCCACCCGCCTGGGTCATTGAGCACGGGCAACCAAGCCCGTCAGCCTCTGGCCGGGTGGGCGATCCGCCTCAGCTGTGGCGGATTTCCGTCCCCAGAACCTTCAGGCATTCGCGCATGAAGGCTGCCAGGCCGGTCCAGCCCTTGGCCGAGACCATGGTGCCGTCCACATAAGCCTCGTGCGGCTTGACATCGATATAGGTGCCGCCAGCCAGGATCACCTCGGGTTCGCAGGCGCCAAGGGCCGCGACCTTCTTGCCGCGGATCACGCCATCGACCGCCACCAGGATCTGCACGCCGTGGCAGATGGTGAAGATCGGCTTCTCGGTTTCGTGGAAATGGCGCACCATCGCCTGGATGCGCTTGTCGGTGCGGATATATTCCGGGCCACGGCCGCCGGCGCAATAAACGGCGTCATAGTCCTCAAGCACGACTTCCGAAAAGGTCTGGTTGATCTCGGCCAGGTGCCCGAAGCGTTCGATATAGGTCTGGTGTCCTTCGAAGTCGTGCAGGCTGGTCTGGATCATCTCGCCCTTCTTCTTATCGGGGCAGACGACATGGACAGTGTGCCCGACGGCCTCCATGCCTTGTTGGAAAACGAAGATTTCATATTCCTCGGTGAACTCACCGCAGAGCATGAGGATTTTCTTGCCACTCATCCGTGGTCTCCTTTTTGTCAATCCGGGACCGGAGGCCGCTGGGCCTCCGGCACTGTTGTCAGAACGGGCTGTCGGGGAAATAGAACTGGTCGGCGTTTTCCGGCGTAATCAGCGGCGCATCCAGCTTGAAGTTGCCGCGCATCGGCGCCTGGCCGGCAAACTGCGCCGCCGTCATGTAGATGGCCGACTTGATCATGGACGGAGGGTAGGGGGTCGAGATGGGGGTGACGGGATCGTTGGCCTTCACCATCTCGATCACGTCCTTCATGCCGTTGCCGCCAAGGGCATACTTGATCTCGGTCCGGCCCGATTGCTTGACCGCTTCCAAGACGCCCAGAAGCATGTCGTCGTCATTGGCCCAGACCGCATCGATATGCGGATACTTGGCCAGATAATCCTGCATCAGGCTGAAGGCCTCGTCCTGGTTCCAGTTGGCATACTGGATGTCCAGGATCTCGATATTGGTGTCCTTCATCACGTCAGTGAAGCCCTGGATGCGTTCGTCGTCGATGACGGTCGGGATGCCGCGCAGCACGACGATCTTGCCTTCGCCGCCCAGTTTCTCGGCCATCCATTTCGCGGTATTGGCGCCCACGGCGATGTTGTCGCCCGCCACATACAGATCCTGGATCGTCGGGTCGGTCAGGCCGCGGTCCACGACGGCGATATAGGTGCCGTTCGACTTGACCTGCTCGACCGGGCCGGTCAGCTCCTCGGAGGTGAAGGGCAGGATCACCAGGGCATCCAGGGTCTGGCCGGCGGACAGGTCCTCCAGGGCCGACACCTGTGCTGTGGCGGAAGGCGAGGTCTTCACGATCACGTCGATGTTCGGGAATGCCGCCTCGATCTCTTTCTCGGCCTGTTCGGCGTGATAGACCACGCCGCCGGTCCAGCCGTGCGTCGCGGCCGGGATCGACACGGCGATGGTGCGCTTGTCCTGGGCCATCGCCCCGCCTGCGGTTAGGGCCATCAGGCTTGCGGCAGAAACCAGGCCCAGGGCGCGTCTTGCGGTTCTAGTCATAGTTCACTCCTCCCTTGTGAAAAACTTATGCCTCTTGACGGGCATCTATTTGATGAAACGGTGGGCCAGCATCGCTAGGATGATGATCACCCCCTGGACGGCGGCGACCAGGTATTCGGACACCATGTTCGACAGCACCATGAGGTTGGCGATCACCTCGAGGATCAGGGCCCCGGCCACCGTGCCCCAGATGCGGCCCTTGCCGCCGCGCAAAAGGGTGCCGCCGATCACCACGGCGGTGATCACCTGCAATTCCCAAAGCTGTCCGGTCGTGGGCGTCGCCGCGCCAAGCCGGGGGATATAGCAGATCGCGGCGATGGCGACGCACAGCCCCTGGATCACGAAGGCCGTGGTCCGCACCTTCGCCACCGACACGCCCGAGAAGCGCGCTACATCGGCATTGGACCCCGCCGCCATGCAGCGCCGGCCGTATTTGGTGCGATACAGGATGAAGGCGCCAACCACGACCACCGCAAGCGTGACGACCACGGGCAGGGGGATCCCCAGCACATTGCCGAAATAGACGGGGCGATAAGGATCCCGCAGCGCCCGCTCGATCGGGATCGATCCGCCGTCCGACATCCAGGTGATCAGCGCGCGGAAGATCCCCATCGTGCCAAGCGTGGCGATGAAGGGCTCGATCTTGCCCACGGTCACGATCAGCCCGTTCAGCAAGCCGCACAAGGCGCCGACGATCAGCCCGAAGCCCGCGCCGACAAGGATGGCATTGGATCCCATGGTCGGTTCCAGCCGGTTCATGGTCAGAATCATGACGCCCGTCACGAAGGCCATCATCGAGCCTACCGACAGGTCCAGGCAGCCCGAGGAAATAACAAAGGTCGCGCCCACGGCGATGATGGCGATAAAGGCCGACCGGGTGACGACATTGGCGATATTGGTGCCGGTCGCGAAATTGGTGTTGATCAGCGTGCCGATCAGCACGACCAGGGCCAATGCGATGAAGGGGCCCATATCGGCCCAGCGGATGCGACGCGGTGCGTCGGCAATCTCCGTGGTGACGCTTGTCATCCGGGTCTCCTCCCCCTGACGTTTCGGCTCAGGCGTATGTCGTTGCCGCACGGCCCTGTGGCTCGGCTTCATGTCCCTCGCCGCTGGTCGCGGCATAGACGACGTTCTGTTCGGTGATAGCCTCGCCCGTCAGTTCCGCGACGATGCGCCCCCCGCGCATCACCAGGACCCGGTCCGACAGGCCGACCAGTTCGGGCAGTTCGGACGAGATGACGATCACCGCCTTGCCCGCCCGTACCAGCCGGTCGATGAAGTCATAGATCTGGCTCTTGTTGCCGATGTCGATGCCGCGCGTCGGTTCGTCGATGATGACAACGGCGGGATCGGTCAGCATCACCTTGGCCAGAAGCAGCTTCTGCTGGTTCCCGCCCGAAAGCTGACCCGCCGACAGATGGCGGTTGCGCACGCGGATGTCATAGGTTTCCACAGCCCGGTCCAGGGCGCGATCTTCGCCTGCATGGTCAAGCCGGGTGCCGGGATGCACGCTGTCAAGCGCCTGCAGGGTCAGGTTCGTGGCAAGCGGTTCGTCCAGAAGCAGCCCTTTGCCCTTGCGATCCTCGGTCAGATAAACCAGCCCCGCCGCCTGCCAATCGTGGACGCTGCGATGCGTGACCTCGTGCCCGCCAAGCGTGATCCGCGCGGCCTGCGAGGGGCGAAGACCAATCAGCCCCTCGAAAAGCTCGGTCCGGCCCGACCCGATCATGCCACCGATGCCCAACACCTCGCCCGGGCGCAGGGTCAGGCTGGCCTCGACCGCGCCGTGATCGACGGACAGGGCGTCGATCACAAGCTGGGGTTCCACGGCGGGCAGGGTCCGCTTGGCCGGATAAAGCGTTCCCAGTTCGCGGCCCACCATCAGGTCGGCCATGGCGCGCTGCGTCAGTCCGGCGGCAGGCCAGGTGCCGATCATGCGGCCGTCGCGCAGAACAGTCACGCGGTCGGCCAGGGCTTCGACCTCGTCCAGGCGGTGCGAGATGTAGAGGACCGCCGCGCCCCGCGCCCGAAGGCCGCGCACCACGTCCAGCAGGGCCGCCACCTCGTCATTGGCCAGAACGGCAGTGGGTTCGTCGAAGATCACGACCGTGCGCGGCTCAAGCAGGGCCCGGGCAATCTGCACCAACTGGCGCTGGGCCAGGGGCAGGGATCCCACGCGGTCGCGCGGGTGGCAATGCGCGCCGATCGAGGCCAGGACCTCGGCCGTGCGGCGGTTCATGGCGCGGTCGTCGACCATCGGCCCGCGCGTCAGTTCACGGCCCAGGAACAGGTTTTCGGCAACGGTCAGGTCGGGGGCCAGCAGGATTTCCTGATGCACCAGCACCACGCCCGCCGCCTCGGCCGCGGCGGCGTCGGGAAAGGCCGCCGGTGATCCCGCCATCAGCATCCGCCCGGCGGTCGGCGCGACATGGCCCGACAGCAGCTTCATCAGGGTGGACTTGCCCGCGCCATTCTCTCCGATGATGGCGTGAACCTCGCCCGGATGGATGTCCAGCGTGACGTCGGACAGGACCGTGACCGCCCCATAGGTCTTGCCCAGCCCTTCGGCCCGAAGCGCGGGCTGGGCAAGATCGACGTTTGTCATGGCCATCGTCGCGTTCATTCGAAGGCCAGCATCAATCGGTCGCGCGACCGCGAGATGTGTTCGTGCATCGCCGCCTGCGCCCGCGCGCCGTCGCCCGCCCGGAAGGCCGCCAGCAGGTTTTCATGTTCCTCGAGCGCCTCTTGCGTGACGCGGCTGTGGAACATCAGGCGGAACAGGTGCAGATGCACGTGCTGGTCGGCAAGGGCCTGGCGGATCACCTCGTTCCCGGCGACCTTCAGGATCGCGTCGTGGAAATGGGCATCGGCACGGGCAAAGCGGGAATAGCGGCTGGTCCGGTCCACCGGAGCCTCTCCGTGGCCCATGTCGGCTGCTGCTTCCTCAAGCTCGCGCAGGCTGTCGGGGGTCAGGTTCTGCGTGGCAAGCCGGGCGCATTCCGGTTCCAGCAGCAGGCGGAAGGCGAACAGATCCTCGAAGGCCTTGCGCGACAGTTGCGGCGCGGCGCTGTAGCCGATCAGGTGGGCCTTGCGAACCAAGCCTTCGCGTTCAAGCCGCGACAATGCCTCGCGGACGGGGGTCTGGGACACGCCCAGGTCGCGGGCGACGACATCAACGGGAATGCGGGCGCCAGGCGCGATGTCCAGGGACATGATGCGTTCGTAGATGCTGTCATAGACGCCATCCACGATGCTGGCCGGCCTGACCATCTGAATGCCCTGGCTTTCCGCTGCGCTTCCCAATCCCGCACCTCGCATCTGGGCTGTTTGCAATACGATGGTTTACAAAGATCGGATCGGATGTCAAATACAATATCATATACGATATGATCCTGGCGGTCGAAGCAGGGTGCCGATCTGATGATGCCCAGCCTTTCGAAACCCCTGATCGAAGCGGCACATCAATAGCGGGAGAGGAACAGAATGGCGCATTTCGGCACGATCAGGCCGCCGCGAGAGATCATCTTCGGCCCAGGCCAGCGGCAGGTGCTTGGGCAGATCGCGGCGGGGCTTGGGCAGCGCGCGCTGGTCGTCACCGATGCCCGCATGGCCGAGGATCCCCAGCTTCACGCGATGCTTGCCGATTTGCGGGATCACGGGGTGGCGGTGCAGGTCGAAAGCGGAACCCTGCCTGACGTGCCGGTCGACAGCGCCCTTGCCGCCAGCGAGGCCGCGCGGGGCTTTGCGCCCGATCTGGTCATCGGCATCGGCGGGGGATCCTGTCTCGACATGGCGAAATGCGTGGCCCTGCTGCTGACGCATGGCGGGCAGCCGCAGGATTACTATGGAGAGCTGAAGGTGCCGGGCCGGATCCTTCCGCTGATCGCCATGCCCACGACGGCGGGCACCGGATCCGAGGTGACGCCGGTCGCTGTCCTGTCCGATTCGGCGCGCAGCCTGAAGGTCGGGATCTCCAGCCCACATCTGGTGCCGACGGTGGCGATCTGCGACCCGGATCTGACGCTGACCTGCCCGCCGGGCCTGACGGCCATCGCCGGGGCCGATGCCCTGACCCACGCCATCGAGGCGTTCACCGCCATCCGCCGTCCGGTCACGGCCATGCTGACCCAGGAACGGGTATTCGTGGGAAAGAACGCGCTGTCCGACCAGTTTGCCCTGACGGCCATCCGCCTGTTGTGGCAGGGGCTGGAACGCGCCTGCCAGACAGGGGCCGATGCCGATGCCCGCGCCCAGGTGATGCAGGGCGCGCTGTTCGCGGGGCTGGCCTTCGGTGTCGCGGGCACTGCGGCCGCCCATGCGATCCAGTATCCGGTGGGCGCGCTGACCCATACCGCGCACGGGGCAGGGGTGGCCTGCCTGATGCCCTGGGTCATGGAATGGAACCGCCCGGCCATTGCCACCGAACTGGCGCAGATCGCCGATGCCATGGGCCTTGCCTCGGCGGACGAGGTGATCCCCGCCGTCCGGTCGCTGTTTTCCCGCATCGGGATCCCGGAAACGCTGTCCGGCCTGGGCCTGCCCGAGGATCAGATCGGCTGGGTGGCCGACCAGTCCTGCGGGATCGAGCGGCTAATCCAGAACAATCCCCGTCCCATCAGCCGCGCCGACATGACCCGCCTGCTGCACGCCGCCTTTTCCGGCGACGCCCGCATCATCCAGTAAGCCCCGAAAGGATCCGACATGAGCCTCGACACCCTGCACCCTGCGGATTTCGCCGATCCGGGCCTTCACGCGGCCGGACTCTATGTCGGCGGCGAATGGCTGCCCGGCAGCGGCATTCCGGTGGTCAATCCCTCGACAGCCGAAATCCTGGCCGAGGTGCCCGACGCGACGGTCGCCGATGCCCTACGCGCCGTGGATGCGGCCGAGGCTGCCGCCGCAGGCTGGCGCGCGACGCCCGCCCGCCAGCGGTCCGAGATCCTGCGCCGCTGGTTCCACCTGATGACGGATCACGCCGAGGAACTGGCCCAGCTTATCTCGCTGGAAAACGGCAAGGCGCTGCCCGACGCGCGGGGCGAGGTCGCCTATGCGGCCGAGTTCTTCCGCTGGTATGCCGAGGAAGCGGTCCGCATCGCGGGCGAGTTCCGCCACGCGCCGTCGGGGGCGAACCACATCCTTGTCGATCACGACCCCATCGGCATCGCGGTCCTCATCACGCCGTGGAACTTTCCCGCCGCCATGGCGACGCGCAAGATCGGCCCCGCGCTTGCGGCGGGCTGCACGGTGATCCTAAAGCCCGCCAGCGAAACGCCCCTGACCGCCTATGCGATGGCCCGCCTTGGGGCCGAGGCGGGGGTGCCGCCCGGCGTCGTCAACGTCCTGACGACCAGCCGGCCCGCGCTCGTCACCAATGCCATGCTGGCCGATCCGCGCGTGCGCAAGCTGTCCTTCACCGGCTCGACCGGGGTGGGCCGCGTGCTTCTGGCCGAGGCTGCGAAAACCGTCGTGTCCTGTTCCATGGAACTGGGCGGGAATGCGCCTTTCCTGGTCTTCGACGATGCCGATCTGAACGCGGCCCTGGACGGCGCCATGATCGCCAAGATGCGCAACGCGGGCGAGGCATGCACGGCCGCCAACCGCTTCTACGTCCAGTCGGGCATCCATGACGCCTTTGTCGCGGGGCTGACGGAACGCATGGCCGCGCTGAAGGTCGGGCCGGGCACCGATCCTGCCACTCAGGTCGGGCCGATGATCACGACAAGGGCCGTCCAGAAGATCGGCCGCCTGGTCGAGGAGGCGGTGTCCTTTGGCGCCCGCGTCACCACCGGGGGCGCGGCGCTGCCGGGTTCGGGTTACTATTTCCCGCCGACGGTGCTGGACAATGTCAGCCCCGATGCCGCCATCGCGCATGAGGAGATTTTCGGCCCCGTCGCGCCCGTCTACCGCTTCGAGACCGAGGAACAGGCGATCCGGCTGGCCAATGCCACGGAATACGGGCTGGCGGCCTATGTCTATTCGGGCGATCTTTCCCGCGCGCTGCGGGTCGGAAAGGGGATCGAGGCGGGAATGATCGCGATCAACCGCGGCCTGATGTCCGACCCTGCCGCCCCCTTCGGCGGCGCCAAGCAAAGCGGGCTGGGACGCGAGGGGGGCGTGACCGGGATACTCGAGTTCATGGAGCCGAAATATTTCGCCGTTGCTTTCTGAAAGGTGGCGTGATGCAGGATCTGTATCGGAACCGCGATTTCATCCCCGACTTCGACGCGATCATCGAGGAAACCGCGGCCCGGTCGCAGGCCTTGGCCGCGCGGACCCGGATGCAGGCCGACATCGCCTATGGGATAAGCCCGCGCGAGCGGATGGACCTCCTTCTGCCCCAGGATCCTGAACCCGGTGCGCCGCTGCACCTGTTCATCCACGGGGGCTATTGGCGGTCGGGCAGCAAGGAGGTCCATCACCTTGTCGCAGGCCCGGTCCTTGCGGCAGGGGGCATCGCCGCGATCGTGACCTATGACCTGATGCCCGGCACGCGGCTGGATGCCATTGTCGGGCAGGTCCGCGCGGCGGCCCGGCATCTTGTCGGCATGGCGCCCGCCCTGGGCGCCGATCCTGCGCGGCTGACGGTCAGCGGCCATTCCGCCGGTGCGCATCTGGCCTGCTATCTGGCCGGATACGGCCCGGCCGAAGAAGACTGTCCGCCCCTGCCACCGCTGCGCGGCTTGCTGCTGGTCAGCGGCATCTATGACCTGTCGGGCATCCCGGACAGCTTCCTGAAGGACGAGGCGAAGATGACGCCCGACGAAGCCTCGGCCTGGTCTCCGCTCACCTCCCGCCACGACCCCGGTCCGCCCCGGATCATCACCTGCGGCGAGAAGGAAACCCAGCCCTTTCACCAGCAGGCCTCGGCCCTGGCGGCCTTGCTTCGATCTTCGGGCGCGGCGGTGGAGCTGCGGACCGAGCCTGGGTTGAACCACCTCGACATCGTGCTGTCGCTGGCACACCCAGCATCGCCGCTGGGGCGGTCCCTGTTGGGAATGGTCGCCTTTTCCTGAGGCGGCTTGCGGCGTGACCAGGGTTTGCCGCGGGGATGAACCCCGCCTGCGCGGCTTCGTGTGATGATGTCTGCTTCTGACCGTTGTGGCCTTAGCGGCTGTGGCCCGTAGAGTCAGCGGGGATCGCGCGGGCGATCTGCGCCGCGTCATAGGGTTTCTGCAGGACGGGGATCGTCGAATAGGCCTCGGCCAGCCCGGCCTGGCCATAGCCGCTGGCAAAGATGAAGGGGATGCCGCGCCGCATCAGGCGATCTGCGACGGGAAAGGACTGCTGCCCGGCCAGGTTGATGTCGAGGATGGCAAAGTCGATCGCCTCGCGCTCGGCCGCGTCCAAGGCCGTCTGCAGGCGCATCATCGGACCGACCGGATCGTGGCCAAGATCGGTCACGATATCCTCGAGCAGCATGGCGATCAGGATCTCGTCCTCGACGATCAGGATACGCGCCATGCCGGTCTCCACTCAGGCTGCGTGGTCGCTGATCGCGTCGACCGCTGCAGTCAGTTTGAACACGATGCCCGTGGGCCGGAAGTCCAGTTCCGCCTTGCCCTGCAACTGGTCGGGCAGGACCTGAAGGATCAGGCGCGAGCCAAAACCACGGTGATCGCCCTTGGTAACGAGCGGCCCGCCCGTTTCGATCCATTCCAAATTGAAAACGGATTTCCCGCTGACGTTCCAACGGAGCAGGACGGTTCCGCCGGGCACCGACAGGGCGCCGTATTTGACGGCGTTGGTGCCTAGTTCGTGCAGGGCAAGCGCGATGGAAATGGCTGCGTAAGGGCCGACCCGCATGTCCGGCCCGTCAAGATCGAAGGTTTGGCGGTCCGGCGCCTGGAACGGGTGGATCGCCGTCTGGGCCAGGGTGCGAAGATCGGCGCTGTCCCAGTTTTCTTGCGTCAGCACGTTATGCGCGGCCGACAGGGCCATGATGCGGGCCGTGATTGCCTGCGAGGCCTGGCTGGTATCCGTGGCGTGGCGCAGGGTCTGGGTGACGATGGACTGCACGGCCGCAAGGCTGTTCTTGACGCGGTGGTTCAATTCGTTGATCAGCAGCCGCTGGTGGTTTTCCGCCCGCACCCGCTCGGTCACGTCCGAGCCCTGGACGAAGATATGGGCGACCGTGCCGTCCTGGTCCCGGATGGGCTGGAACACGAAATCCACGAATCGTTCTTCCAGCGGGCCCTGGTCCCGCCACCGCAGCAGGACGCGCAGCGAGGTCCGGGTGATCGCCTCGCCCGTGGTGAAGACATGGTCCAGCAGGTCGAAGAAGCCTTGCTCGGTCACTTCGGGCAAGGCTTCGCGGACCGGCATTCCGATCACGTCGCGGTTGCCGATCAGCTTGTTGTATTCCGGGTTGACCATGGTGAAGCGATGGTCCGGCCCGCTGACCATGGCCATGAAGGTGGGTGCCTGGGCGAACAGGCTTTGCAGCCGCTGAAACTCCTGGCGGTTGCGGCGTTCGGCCAGGACGCGCTCGGTCGTCTCGATCACGACGGCGATGACGCCGGCGGGCCTGCCGCTTTCATCCAGCACGGGGGAATAATCCAGGTTCATCCAGACCTGTTCGAGATAGCCTTTCCGGTGCAGCGTCAGTTCCTGGTCCTGATAGGCCAGCGTCTGCCCGGCCAGGCCCACCTTCATGACATTGTCGTTGAACTCCGCCACTTCGGGCCAGCCTTCGCGCACGTTCGATCCCAGCAGAGCGGGGTGGCGGTGACCGGCAAAGACCGAATAGGCGTCGTTGTAGATCATCACGCCCTGTTCGCCCCACAGCATCACCATCGGCACGGGAGAATGGATCAACAGCGCGGTCGCCGTCTTGAGCGACTGCGGCCAGGTTTCGACCCGGCTCAGGCAGGTCGTGCCCCAGGGAAAGTCCTTCACCAGCCTTGCCACGGAGCCGTCATGGCCCAAGAAATAGAAGGGATCGGCACCAGGGTGGTTCAGGGGTGTCATTCTGGTCCTCGGCTTCCTGGATCGAAATCACTTGCGGCGAAACTGGCACGGGCGTCAATCCGTGGCGGGCTGCAGGGCCGATATAACGCGCCAAAGTGCATAGGTTTCAGGGTCGTCCTGATTTTCTGACGAAACCCGGGGGCGGGGTTGGGTATTGTCGTTCTAGGCTTGTGCCGGACAGCGTCGCTTGCGCGCTGTGGCACGCTGTCGCCTGATGGGAAAGAGAGGGATCCATGAGCCAACCCTATTGCGGGCCGGGCGCTGCGCCTGACGAGATATGGGCGGCGTGGAATCCTGACCCCGTGGTGCTTGCCGGTCTGGCGCTGCTGGCGGTGGCCTTGTGGCGGCGCGGGTCCGGCAGGGCCGGGATGATCGCCGTTCTGGCGCTTGCGGTGGCTTTCGTCTCGCCCCTTTGCGCGCTGACGGTGTCGCTGTTCTCGGCCAGGGCGC
>JAPSIP010000221.1 GCA_031178645.1 Paracoccus sp. (in: a-proteobacteria)
TTGCCCGACCCGGATTCGCCGACGATGGCCAGAACCTCGCCCCGGTCCACGGACAGGTCCACCCCGTCCACGGCGGTGAAGCTGCCGGTCGCGGTGGCGAAGCGGACGGTCAGGTTGCGGATGGTCAGCAGGGACATGGCATCAGCTCCGCTTCAGTTTGGGGTCAAGCGCGTCGCGAAGCCCGTCGCCCATCATGTTGATCGCCAGGACCGAGACCAGGATGGCCAGGCCCGGCAGGGTGACGACCCACCAGGCGCGCAGGATGAATTCGCGCGCCTCGGCCAGCATGGTGCCCCATTCGGGCGCGGGCGGCTGCGCGCCCATGCCCAGAAAGCCAAGCGCCGCCGAATCCAGCACGGCCGAGGAGAATGACAGCGTGGCCTGCACGATCAGCGGCCCCAGGCAGTTGGGCAGGATGGTCTTGAACATCAGGCGCAGGTTGCCCGCGCCCGCCACGCGCGCGGCGGTCACGTATTCGCGCCGCATTTCCCCCATCACGGCGGCGCGGGTCAGGCGGGCGAAATGGGGCTGATAGACGATGGCGATGGCGATCATCGCATTGGTCAGCCCCGGCCCCAGCACGGCCACCAGCACCAGGGCCAAGAGCAGCGAGGGGAAGGCCAGGATCACGTCCATCACCCGCATGATGACGGAATCGACCCAGCTTCCGAAAAAGCCCGCGATCAGGCCGATGATGACGCCGCCGACCAGGGAGATGGCCACAACGACAATTCCGATGAACAGCGAATACTGCGCGCCGAAGATCAGCCGCGACAGCATGTCCCGGCCCACGGCATCGGTGCCCAGCAGGAACTCGGCCCGGCCCCCTTCCTGCCAGACGGGCGGCAACAGGAAGGCGTCGCGATATTGCGTGGTCGGGTCATGCGGCGCCAGCACCGGCGCGAAGACCGCGGTCAGCACCAGCAGGACAAAGACGACCAGCCCGGCCACGGCGCCGCGGTTCTGGCGGAAATAGAACCAGAACTCGGCCAGCATCTGGCGGCGGATCGCGCTGCTGGACAGTTGGACGGTATCGCTCATGACGCGCGGATCCTCGGGTTGATAAGGCCATAGGTCAGGTCGACCAGCAGGTTCACCAGCATCACAAGGCCCGCGATCAGCAGCAGGCCCGACTGCACCACCGGATAATCCCGGCGCGAGATGGAATCGATCATCCACTTGCCGATGCCGGGCCAACTGAAGATCGTCTCGGTCAGGATGGCGCCGGCGATCAGCACGCCGATCTGCAACCCGATGGTGGTCACGACCGGGATCATCGCGTTGCGCAGCGCATGGACGCCGATCACCCGGCGCGACGGCATCCCCTTGGCGCGGGCGGTGCGGACGTAATCCTCGCCCATCACCTCCAGCATGGCGGACCGGGTCTGCCGGGCGATCACCGCCAGCGGGATCGTGGCCAGCACGATCGACGGCAGGATCAGGTGGCTGACGGCGGACGCGAAGGCGCCGTCCTGCCCCGACATCAGGCTGTCGATCAGCATGAAGCCGGTTCCCTCGGGGAAATAATACATCAGGCTGATCCGCCCCGACACCGGCGTCCAGCCCAGGAAGCCGGAAAAGAAGATGATCAGCAGAAGGCCCCACCAGAAGATCGGCATGGAAAAGCCCACCAGGGCCGAGGTCATGGACACCTGGTCGAACCAGCTTCCGCGCTTGATCGCGGCCAGCACGCCCACCGGCACGCCGATCAGCGTGGCGATCAGGATCGCGCAAAGGCCCAGTTCCAGCGTCGCCGGGAACAGGGCCAGGAATTCATCCAGGACGGGCCTTTTGGTGACAAGCGAATTGCCCAGGTCGCCTTGCAGCAGGCGCCCGAGGAAATCGAGATACTGCATCACGATCGGCTTGTCGAAGCCCAGTTGCGCGCTGAGTTCGGCATGGCGTTCGGGCGAGACGCCGCGTTCGCCCGCCATCAGCAGCACCGGGTCGCCCGGCAGGATGCGGACAAAGCTGAAGGCGACAATCGTGATCCCCAGGAAGGTCGGGACCAGATACAGCAGTTTCGAAAGAAGGAAGCGGACCATGTGCCTTGTCCCTTGGGGAACGCGCGGGCAGTCTGGCCCGCGCGTTCGTTTGTCAGACGATGTGAGGCAGGCTTATTCGGCCAGATCCACGGTTTCGAAGGTAAAGTCGCCCAAGGGGCTCATGACGAAGCCCGTCACATCGGACCGCATCGGCACGTACTGGGTCGAATGCGCGATGGTCAGCCAGGGGGCCTGTTCCTTGAAGATCACCTGGGCCTGTTCATACAGCTTCGTGCGTTCCGCCTGATCGGCAGTCACCTTGGCCTGTTGCAGCAGGTCCGAGAATTCCTCGTTGCACCAGAAGGCGCGGTTCGCGCCGCCTTCCTTGGCGGAATCGCACGACAGCAGCACCGACAGGAAGTTGTCGGGGTCGCCGTTGTCGCCGGTCCAGCCCAGGATCACCGCGCCGTCGCGCCCGGCTTCCATCGACTTCTGCAGGTATTCGCCCCATTCATAGGACACGATCTGCGCGTTGACGCCGACCTTGGACAGGTCTTCCTGCATCAATTCGGCCGTGCGGCGGGCGTTGGGCATATAGGGCCGCTGGACCGGCATCGCCCAGATGTTCATCGACAGGTTCGTGACGCCTTCTTCCTCCAGCATCGCCTTGGCGGCTTCGGGATCGTAGGCGTCGTCCTGAACGGCGTCGTTATAGGACCACATGGTCGGCGGGATCGGGTTCTTGGCCGGTTCCGCCGCGCCCTGGAACACCGCGTCGATAATGGCTTCCTTGTTGATGGCCATGTTCAGCGCCTTGCGGACCTTCGGATTGTCGAAGGGCGCAACCGTGGTGTTGTAGGCCAGATAGCCCACGTTCAGGCCCGGCTGTTCGTCCAGCTTCAGGCTGTCGTCGGCGCGGATCGATTCCAGATCGGCGGGCGAGGGATAGGGCATCAGGTGGCATTCGCCGGCCTTCAGCTTTTGCAGCCGGACCGAGGCATCGGGCGTGATCGCGAAGATCAGGTCGTCGATCTTGGGCGCCTCGCCCCAGTAATCGGCGTTCTTCTGATAGCGGATCACCGCGTCCTTCTGATAGGCCACGAAGCGGAACGGACCCGTGCCGATGGGCAGGTTGTTCAGGTCCGCCTGGGCGCCCGCCGCTTCCAGCGTATCGGCATATTCCTTGGACACGATGGATGCGAAGGGCATCGCGATATTGGCCAGGAACGGCGCTTCCGGCCGGTTCAGCGTGATCTTGACGGTATAGTCGTCGACCTTCTCGATGGACTTCACCAGGTTCGGCATGTCCATCGAGGTATAATATTCATAGGTGATGCCCGGGATATACTGGTGCCACGGGTGGTTGGGATCGCCCTGCCGCTGGAACGAGAAGATCACGTCATCGGCGTTGAAGTCGCGGCTGGGCGTGAAGCGGTCGTTCGAATGGAACTTGACGCCCTGGCGC
>JAPSIP010000222.1 GCA_031178645.1 Paracoccus sp. (in: a-proteobacteria)
TCGTGCTGATCGACGCGAAACAGGAAGCCGCTGACAAGGGCAAGGCCTATTCGGAAGGCCTGCTGGACAAGGCGATCAGCCGGAAGAAGTCCACCGAAGACAAGAAGGCCGAGGTTCTGGCCCGCATCACCGCCACCACCGACTACGCCGCGCTTGAAGGCTGCGATCTGGTGGTCGAGGCCGTGTTCGAGGACCCGTCCGTCAAGGCCGAAGTGACCAGGAAGGCCGAGGCAGCGATCCCGGCGGACGCGATCTTCGCCACCAATACCTCGACCCTGCCGATCAGCGATCTGGCGAAAGCTAGCAGCCGCCCGGACCAGTTCATCGGCATCCACTTCTTCAGCCCCGTGGACAAGATGATGCTGGTCGAGATCATCAAGGGCCAGCAGACCGGCCCCCGCGCGGTGGCCAAGGCGCTCGACTTTGTGCGCAAGATCCGCAAGACGCCGATCGTGGTGAACGACGCGCGGTTCTTCTATGCCAACCGCTGCATCATCCCCTATATCAACGAAGGCATCCGCCTGGTGGCCGAGGGGGTCAGCCCCATCCTCGTGGAAAATGCTGCCAAGATGATGGGGATGCCGCTGGGGCCGCTGCAACTGGTCGATGAGACCAGCATCGACCTGGGGGTGAAGATCGCCAAGGCCACCCGCGCCGCGATGGGCGACGCCTACCCCGACGGCAACGTGGACGAGGTGTTGTTCTGGATGGCCGACCAGGGCCGCCTGGGCCGCAAGTCGAACGCGGGCTTCTATGCCTATGCCGATGACGGCAAGCGGCAGGGCCTGTGGGATGGACTGACCGCGCGCTATCCCCATTCGGACGACCAGCCGGATGTGACGGCGGTGCAGCACCGCCTGATGTTCGCGCAGACGCTGGAGGCCGTGCGCGCCTTTGAACAGGGCGTGCTGGAGGATATCCGCGAAGGCGACGTGGGCGCGATCCTGGGCTGGGGCTTCGCGCCCTGGTCGGGCGGTCCCTTTGCCTGGCTGGACATGCTGGGTGCCGCGCGCGCCGTGCAGATCTGCGACCGGCTGACCTCGGACCACGGCAACCGTTTTGCTGCGCCGCAATTGCTGCGCGACATGGCGGAAAGCGGCCAGACCTTCTACGACCGCTTTGGCAGCGACAAGAAAGCGGCCTAGGCCACGCGGAACGCCCCGGCCTTGACGGCCGGGGCGTGCCTGATCCTGCCTCTGCTTTGTTATTGTTGGTCTTGTTCCAGATCAGTCGTCGTCGTCCCACCGGTCGTCGTCATCATCGTCATCGTCGTCGTCGTCCCAGCGATCATCATCGTCGTCATCGTGACGGATGCGGTAGCTGTATTCCCAGCGGCGGTGGTCATCGTCACGATCCCAGAAGGGACCGTGATAGTGCGGGGCAATGACGCCGCGCAGGACGCGGCTGACGCCGTCGTCATCGTCATCTGCCAGGGCCGCGCCCGGCAGGGCGAGGCTGGCTGTGGCCGCAAGGGCAAGCAGGAAACTGTGTCGTGTCATCGCTGCGTTCCTTCATCTGTCGCAGGCCAACCTGCCTGCGGGATGATGACGGATCAGCCCGGCGATTATTCCCGGTGCTTCGAAAAAAGATCGCGGCCCCTACAAGGCCATGTCGTCGCGATGGACCAGGGCGGCGCGGCCGGTATAGCCCAGGATCGCCTCGATCCGGTCGGAACGGTGGCCGGCGATGCGCCGCGCCTCGTCCGCCGTATAGCGGGTCAGGCCATTGGCCAGCGTCTCGCCCGAGGGGCCGGTGATCGCGACAGGATCGCCCCGGCCGAAATCGCCCACGATGGTGCGCACGCCCGCGGGCAGCAGCGACTTGCCCCGGCGCAGCGCCTGAACCGCGCCTTCGTCCACCACAAGCGCGCCCTTGGGCTTCATCGCCGCGATCCAGCGTTTGCGGGCAAGCTGGGGGTCGCTTTCGGGCAGGAACCAGCTGCATCGGGCGCCATTCGCCACCGCTGACAAGGGCCGAAGGACGGACCCTTCGGCAATTGCCATGGCGCAGCCCCCGGCAATCGCGGTGCGGGCCGCCATCAGCTTGGTCTTCATGCCGCCCTTGGACAGGCCGGACACTGGATCGCCGCCCATGGCCTCGATCTCGGGTGTCAGGGCCTCGATCACCGGCAGATGGCGGGCGGTCGGGTCGGTCTTGGGATTGGCGGTGTAAAGCCCGTCCACGTCCGACAGCAGCAGCAACTGGTCCGCGCCGCAGGTGACGGCGATCTGGGCGGCAAGGCGGTCATTGTCGCCAAAGCGGATCTCGTCGGTGGCAACCGTGTCGTTTTCGTTGACGATGGGCACGACGCCCAGGCCCAGCAGCGTCTGCATGGTGGCACGGCTGTTGAGGTAACGGCGGCGGTCCGCGCTGTCCTCCAGCGTCAGCAGAACCTGCGCGGTGGTCACGCCGTGGGGGGCAAGCGCCTCCTCATAAGCCCGGGCAAGGCGGATCTGGCCCACGGCGGCGGCGGCCTGTGCCTGTTCCAGCGGCAGCGCGCCCAAAGGCAGGCCCAGCGTCCGCCGCCCGAGGGCGATGGAACCGGATGACACCAGAACCACGTCGCAGCCCCGCTGCCGCCATTCGGCCACATCATCGCACAAGCCGCGCAGCCAGTCGCCGCGCAGGCCGTGTTCGTCCACCAGCAGGGCCGAGCCGATCTTGACGACCAGCCGCCGCGCGCCGGTCAGCGACGGGCCTAGGGCTGCCATGGCGCCTCGGGTTCGTCCTTGGTCTTGCGGCGCGTCGGCTCGATCCGGGTCCACAGCGCGCGCAGGACGTCGGTCACGCCCAATTTCGCCACGCCCGACATCAGCAGAACCGGGCCGCCGATCTCGGCCTCCAGTTCGGCCCGGCGCTCGGCGATGGTGTCGTCGTCGAGCGCGTCGATCTTGTTCAGCGCGGTCACGCGCGGCTTGTCCATCAGGACCGGCGAATAGGCTTCAAGCTCGGTCAGGATGGTGCGGGCGTCGGTCGCGACATCCTCGGACGTGCCGTCCACCAGATGCAGCAGCACGTTGCTGCGTTCGACATGGCCCAGGAACTGGTCGCCCAGGCCCCTGCCCTCGCTGGCGCCCTCGATCAGGCCGGGGATGTCGGCCATGACGAATTCGTATCCGTCGATGCCGACCACGCCCAGGTTCGGGTGCAGCGTCGTGAAGGGATAGTCCGCGATCTTGGGCCGCGCATTGGACACCGCCGCCAGGAAGGTGGACTTGCCCGCATTCGGCAGCCCCACCAGCCCCGCATCCGCGATCAGCTTCAGCCGCAGCCAGATGGTGCGTTCGATGCCCGCCTGGCCCGGATTGGCATTGCGCGGGCTGCGGTTGGTCGAGGTCTTGAAGTGCAGGTTGCCCCAACCGCCATTGCCGCCGCGCGCCAGCAGAACCCGCTGGCCGGGTTCGGTCAGATCGGCGATGACGGTTTCCTCGTCCTCCTCCAG
>JAPSIP010000223.1 GCA_031178645.1 Paracoccus sp. (in: a-proteobacteria)
TCGTCACCGGAACCTCGACCGTCAGGCCCAGGAAGCGGGCCACGAAGGGCGTCGCGGGATGGTCATAGATCTCGTCCGGGTGGCCGATCTGCTCGATCACGCCGCCATTCATCACGACGACGCGGTCGGCCAGTTCGAAGGCTTCTTCCTGATCGTGGGTCACGAAGATCGAGGTCGTGCCGGTGCTGTCGTGGACGCCGCGCAGCCAGCGGCGCAGGTCGCGGCGGACCTGCGCGTCAAGCGCACCGAATGGCTCGTCCAGCAGCAGGACGCGCGGGTTGATGGCCATTGCACGGCCCAGGGCGACCCGCTGGCGCTGCCCGCCCGACAGTTCGGCCGGGTAACGATCGGCAAGGCCGTCGATCTGCAGGAAGGACAGCAGCCCGTCTACTGTGGTGGCAATCTGCGCCTTGCCGGGGCGGTCGGCGCGCGGCAGGACCGACGGGCCGAAGGCGATGTTGTCGCGCACGGTCATGTGCGGGAACAGGGCGTAGTGCTGGAAGACGAAGCCGATGCGGCGTTCGGCCGCCGACTTCGCCAGCCAGTCCGCGCCGTCGAAGGACAGCCCGCCCGCATCCGGCCAGTCCAGGCCCGCGATGATGCGCAGAAGCGTGGTCTTGCCGGATCCTGACGGACCCAGCAGGGCGATTAGCTCGCCCTTCTGCACGGCAAGGTCGATCCCGCGCAGGACCTGTGTCGCGCCGAAGCGTCGGGCAAGATGCGAGATGACAAGCGACATGGGCAGCCTTCCTGTTTGCCGCAAACAGTTAGCAACGCTCCATGCCCTTGCCAAGGAAGCCCCGCCCGCAGGCGGCCTGCATGCCGCAGGACATTGTTCCGCCAACAGCCGCCAAGGCAGCATCCGTGGTCTTGGCCCTGCTGCAAATGCGCCACGTCCTTTGCCACCCCCGCCGCCGGGCGCAGATTTTTTCCTTTTTCCCATCGGTTCCGCGGATAGCGTGCGTCTGGACCGAAGTCGGGCATGTCGTGATCCGCCAGAACCTTGCCACCTTGTCCGGCCGTGCCATCGCGATGTTCGCCCGGCTTGTCACGGCGGTGCAGGTCGGCTGGCGCGGCCACGATCCGAGGGATACGCGTCAGCCATCAATTCTGCCGATTACGCCAGCCACGGAGACTTCATCCTGGTCTGGACCGTGCTGGCCGATCCGCTGCGGCGTCGGACCCGCCCAGTGGCAGGCGCGAATTACGGGGGCTCGGGCCTGCGCCGCTTTATCGGGGGCAATGTCTTCAATGCCGTGCTGATCGATCGGACGCGGACGGACGCGGCCAGTGACCCTGTGGGCCAGATGGCCCCGGCGCTGCGGCAGGGATCCTCGCTGATCCTGTTCCCGGAAAGGACACGCAACCTGACCGACGGCGACCTGTTACCCTTCCGCAGCGGGCTTTAGCACCCGGCCCGTGCCTGTCCCGAGGTGGACCTGGTGCCGGCCTGGATCGACAACCTGACCCGGGTAGTGCGGAAGGGCGCCTTCATTCTCGTGCCGCTGATGTGCGATCCGGTCTTCTGGTGGTGCTGGCCGGCGTGGGCGGCGTGCTGGCCGGCGCCTCGGCCATTGGCTGGGTGCTGGGCCGCAAGCCGTCGCCCGACGGCCGCAACGAGGCGATCGAGAACCTGAACGACCGGATCCGCCCCTGGTGGGTGATGGTGATCGCCCTTGGCCTGGCCTTCCTTGGCGGCAAGACAGGCGGGCTGCTGCTGTTCGCGATCTGCGCTTTCGCGGCGCTGCGCGAGTTCATGACGCTGACCAATGCGACCCGCGCCGACTGCTGGACGCTGGCCGGGGCCTTCTTCGTTGTGCTGCCGGCCCAGTATGCGCTGATCTGGCACCAGCAATACGGCATCTTCGCGGTCTTCATCCCGAGCTATGTCTTCCTGCTGCTGCCGATTGTGTCGGCCCTGCGGGGGCGAGGCGCGCAATTTCCTGGTCCGCATCGCCGAGATGCAATGGGCGCTGATGATCTGCGTCTACTGCGCGTCCCATGTGCCCGCGCTGCTCAACCTGCGCATCCCCGGATACGAGAGGCGCAACGTCCTGCTGATCGCCTTCCTGGTCATCGTGGTGCAGATCAGGGACGTGCTGTAATAGGTCTAGGGCAAGCTGATCGGGCCCCACAAGATCGCGCCTGTCCTGTCGCCTTCGAAGACGGTCGAAGGGTTTGTCGGCGGGGCGCTCTCGGCCACGCTGATTGCCGCGGGGCTGTGGTGGATGACGCCGTTTTCGCCCTGGCACGCGGCGCAGATGGGGGCGGTCATCACGGCCATGGGTTTTCTAGGCGGGCTGGTCATGTCCGCGATCAAGCGCGACCTGGGCGTCAGGGACGGGGGCCTTGCCATCGCGGGGCATGGCGGGTTCATCGACCGGCTGGATTCGGTCGTCTTCTCAGCACCGATCTTCTTTCACCTCACGCGATATTTCTGGGCCAAGGGATGATCGACACCTCGAAACGCAGGCCGCTTGCCAGCAGGCAGACCAGATGGGGCGACCAGGCCGCGCGTTGGCCGGCAGGTGCGGGGTGACGCCCAACCAGATCTCAGTCGCGGGAATGGTCGCAGCCTTGCTTGCGCCGCTGTGCTTCGTCTTGGTCCGTCAGGCCGGTCCCTGGGTCAGGGCCGGCCTGCGACTGCTGGCCGCGCTGTTCTGCCAGTTGCGGCTGGTCTGCAACCTGCTGGATGGCATGGTCGCGGTCCAGGGTGGCAACGGCGCGCCCGACGGCCCCTTCTGGAACGAGTTTCCCGTCCGGGTGTCCGACATCCTGATCTTGGCCGGTGCCGGCATCGCCGCAAGCTTCCCCGCGCTTGGCTGGGCCGCGGCGGCGATGGCGGCGCTGACGGCCTATGTGCGCGAACTTGTCGTGACCTGCGGTGCCCGGGCCGATTTCAGTAGGCCGATGGCCAAGCAGCATCGGGTGGCGCTCATCACCGGCGCGGCTGTCCTGTCGGCGGCGGAACCATTGTGGAGCGGTCAGGACGAGGTGCTGCGGCTGGCACTGTGGGCGGTGGCGGTGCTGGCAGGCCTGACGGCGGGGCGGCGGTCGGGCCGGCTGGTGGCATTTCTGAAGCGGCACTAGGTTTCAGCGCCGCCAGATCCAGCTATGCCCGGCCAGGCCGCCTTGGACCTTTGCCAGCAGGCGCAGCGCCGGCGGATGGGGGCTGATGCCGTCCCGCAGCCGCTCCACGGCGACCTCGACCGGGCATGGCAGGCCGCTGACTGGGTCGCGATAACGCGGATAGGCGATCAGGCAGGCATGGACTAGGGCCGCCAGGTCGGGGCGCGCGGTGCGGCGGGCGGGGACGGCGCCGAGGTCGCGCGTCAGGCCCCAGCCCGCATAGAAAGGCGCCCCCAGCGTAGTCACCGGAACACCGCGCAGCAGCGCCTCGAACCCCAGGGTCGAGGTGATGGTCCAGACCTCATCGACATG
>JAPSIP010000224.1 GCA_031178645.1 Paracoccus sp. (in: a-proteobacteria)
GGCCGTGGCGGGGGTGCTGTCGTTGCAGTCGCTGCGCCCGACCGAAGACGGGCTGCGCCACCAGTTCGGCATCGAGGCGGGGACCTATGACACCCTGACCGCCAGCTATGGCGCGACGCTGCGCCGCGCGGATACTGACCTTGCCTTCCAGGTCAGCCATACGCGCACCGACGGCTTTTCCGCCCGGGACGAAAAAGACGGCAACTTCGAGGAGGACGGCTTCGAGGCGACCCGTCTGTCGTTCTATTCGGAACACCGGCTGCGAGACGACATCACGATCGGCTTCAACGGCTTTTGGGAAGACAGCAGCGGGGATTTCGACGAATGGACCGGTGACACGGCAGGCACGCCGGGCGACGAATACAGCGAAAGCGAAAGCTATGGCTTGCGGGGCTTTGCCACGTTCCGCACCGGCGCGGTGGATCACGACATCGCCCTGACCCGCTATCGCATCAATCGGACCAGTTGGGAGAACGGCTTTGGCACCGATTTTGTCGGAACGCGCACCAAGCTTTCCTGGCAGGGCGCGGCCCAGTTGACCGACGATGTCCGGGCAGTCTTCGGCGCCGACACCGAGAAGGAAGAATCCGAGGGCAACGGCGACGCCCGGATCACCGGCATCTTTGTCGAAACCACCACCGCCCTGGGCAAGCGCATCGACGTCACCACCTCGCTGCGCCGGGACGATCACTCGCGCTTCGGCGGGTTTACCTCGGGGCGGGTGGCCGCCGTCTATCGCGCGCAGGATGACCTGCTGTTCCGCGCGGCGCTTGGCAACGGCTTCCGTGCGCCTTCGCTTTACGAATTGTTCGGGCCCTATGGCGACCCTGCCCTGGAACGCGAGGAAAGCCGCACCTACGAGCTGGGCGTCGAAAAGCAGTGGGGAGAAAGCCATCTGCGGGCAACGGCCTTCTGGCTCAAGGCGGACAACCTGATCGGGTTCGACTTCGCTGCGACGGCCTGTGGCCAGCCCTTCGGCTGCTATGCGCAAGTGGACGGCACCGCCCGCCGCCGGGGGGTCGAGATCGATGGCCGCTATGCCTTTGGGGCGGCCCATGCGCTGACGGCCAGCTATACCTTCATCGACAACCAGGTGGACGTGGAATGGGCCAAGGTACCGGAACGCGTCCTGAACCTGGGGGCCGAGACGACCTTCGCCACCGGCACCACCGCTGGCATCGACCTGCAGCACGTCGCGGGCCGGGTGGACGGCGTGGGCAAGATGGACGACTTCACCACGGTCGATCTCAGCCTCAGCCACCCCGTCCGCGACAACGCCACCGCCTATCTGCGGCTCGAGAACGTCTTTGACGAGGATTACCAGTGGGTCCGGGATTACGGCACCTCGGGGCGGGCGGTTTATGCGGGGCTGCGTGCGTCGTTCTAGGACTGTCCTGGCGGCGGCGGTGGCGATTGCCGCCGCCCTGCCTGCCGGGGCCGCGCCGCAGCGCGTGGTGTCGATGAACCTGTGCAGCGACCAGCTGGCGATGATGCTGGCCGCGCCGGGGCAGTTGGTCTCGGTCAGCAGCCTTGCGCAGGATTCGCGGCTGTCGCCCATGGCGGATGAGGCCGCAGCCTATGTCCCGAACAGCGGCCGGGCCGAGGAAATCTACCTCATGCGGCCGGACCTGGTGATCGCGGGAACCTATACCCCGCCCGCCACCCTCTCGATGTTGCGCCGTCTGGGCATCCGGGTCGAAACCCCGCCCCCGGCCGAGGATTTCGACGCCATCCGGACCGAGATCACCCGCATGGGCACGCTTCTGGGGCGCGAGGAGGCTGCGCGCGACCTCCTGGCCCGCTTTGACGCCGATCTTGCCCAGGCGCGCGTCCCATTGGATCGGGGCCGGGCCATGACCAGCAGTTCCAGCGGCAGGCCAACTGGCCCGGCCAGTCGCGCAGCGAGGCGATCCTGGGCCACCCGGCCCTTGCCGCCGCAGCGCCGGTAAAGACGCGGGTCAGGGATCTGTACTGGACCTGCGGCACGCCCCTTGTGACCCGCGCCATTCGGTCCCTGGAATGAAGGCGCTGTTCATCGCCCTGTCGCTGCTGGTCACGGCACTGTTCGCGACGTCGCTTCTGACGGGCCCGGCGGGACTGCCGATCGTCCAGTCTCTGCTGGACCTGGTCTTCGGGGGCGACGGACCGGTGCCCATCGTCATGCGGGAAATCCGCCTGCCGCGCGCGATCCTGGGCCTGGCCGTCGGCGCAGGCCTTGGCCTGACCGGCGCGGCGCTGCAAGGCTATCTAAGGAACCCGCTAGCCGAACCCGGCCTGCTGGGCATTTCCGGGATGGCGGCCCTTGGAGCGGTGCTGGCGATCCAGACCGGCCTGTCCCTTGTCGCGGTCCTGGCGCTGCCGCTGGCGGCCCTTCTGGTTGCGGCGGTGGGCGTGGGCCTGCTGGTCGTGCTGGCGGGGCCGCGCGGCGGGTCGGTGACGCTGATCCTGGCCGGTGTCGCGATCTCGGCCCTGGCGGGCGCGGGGATGGCCCTGGTGCTGAACCTGTCGCCCAATCCCTATGCCGCGAACGAGATCATCTTCTGGCTGATGGGTTCGCTGGCTGATCGCTCGATGCTGCATGTCTGGCTGGCCCTGCCCCTGATGGTCCTGGGCGCGGTGCTGATCCTGTCCACGCAGCGGGCGCTTGACGCGCTGACCCTGGGCGAGGCCGCAGCCCAAGCCCTTGGCCTTGCCGGGCCGTCGCTGCGGTGGCGGCTGGTCGCGGGCACCGCGCTGATCGTCGGGCCGGCCACGGCGGTGGCGGGCGCGATCGGCTTTGTCGGGCTTGTCGTGCCGCATGTGCTGCGCCCCTGGATCGGGGCGCGGCCCTCGGTCCTGCTGCCGGCCTCGGCGCTTGGGGGGGCGGCGCTGCTGCTGGCGGCCGATATCGGGGTGCGCCTGATCGTGCCGGACCGTGACCTGAAGCTGGGCGTTCTGACCGCGATCGTGGGCGCGCCGCTGTTCCTGCACCTGATCTGGAAGACCCGCAGCGGGGGGCGCGTCTGATGGTCCTGGACCTTGCCGGCCTGTCCGTCACCCGCCGCAACCGCCCCGTTCTGCATGGCGTCACCCTGTCCATCGGCGCGGGCGAGTTCGTGGGCCTGATCGGTCCCAACGGCGCAGGAAAGTCATCGCTGATGGAGGCCGCCCTTGGCCTGATCCCCTTCTCGGGCCGATCCTCGCTGGCGCAGATGTCCCCCGCGGCCCGTGCGTGCCACGCAGCCTATCTTCCCCAGGCCCGAGAGATCGCCTGGCCCGTCAGCGTCGAGGATCTGGTGGCCCTTGGCCGCATCCCCTGGCCCGGCGCCCGGCGCAGCGGCGCGGACCGGGCCGCCATCGACGCCGCCATCGCCCGCATGGGGCTGGAGACGTTCCGCAAGCGCACCGCCCTGCGGCTGTCGGGGGGCGAACAGAACCGCGCCCTGATCGCCCGCGCC
>JAPSIP010000225.1 GCA_031178645.1 Paracoccus sp. (in: a-proteobacteria)
GCAGGCCGGGTTCGCCGATGTCATGGACCGCCTGCATCTGTTCGGGCGACATCTTACGCTTGATCCACATGAACTTGCGGCTGCCGGTGAAGTCCTTCGTCAGCTCGGCCGCGTCCAGATCGGGGAAGATGCGGGCCAGTTCATTTGCCGCGCCCACGGGATCGACCATCTGGTGGGGATGGGCGTAAAGCGAATGGGTCAGAAGATTCGTCGCCAGCACCCGCCCGTGCCGGTCCGTGATATCGGCGCGCTGAGACACGATCTGGGCCGACATCACCGCGCTTTGCGGCTCGATCGGGTCGGTCGAGGCCAGGGTGCCCATCCGCACCCCCACCACCCCGAAGGCCAGCACGAAGCAGCTTGCCATCAAGGCCAGCCGCCCTTCCGCCCTGCGGCGGGCCTTGTCCTGGATCGCCTCGTGGCGCAGGCGGCGGGCCTCGGCCTCGATCTCGTCGGGGTTCTGGCCCTTTTCGCGGGCGCGGAGGATCTTGGCCAGGGGGCGCAGGGGGATGCGGATCATGACGGTCACTCCACAGGGGCGGCGTCGGCGCCGGGCTCGGGTTCAACGGGGGGCGGCGCAGGGGGCTTGGGATAGTCGATATGGCCCAGGCCCATCACCTGCCCTGCCTCGCGCGGGATCAGTTGCAGGCGGTCGAAGTTCAGGTCCACCAGTTCGCGCAGCCGTTCGGGCCGGTTCAGATAGGCCCATTCGGCCCGCAGCACGCCCAGATCCTCTCGCAGGCCGGCGATCTCGCGCTGGATCTGCTTCATCTCGCCCAAGGCCGCCTGGGTGCGATAGTTTTCGCGATAGGCCCAGAAGGCCAAGGCCATGACCAGAAGCGTGCAGGCCAGATAGGTCAGCGGACGCATCACCAGCCCCCTTTCGGCAGGCGCGGCATGGCAAGCGCGTCGGCATCGACCGCGCCTGCGGGGGCATCGGTGCGGACCGCCACGCGCAGCAGCGCGGACCGGGCACGCGGGTTTGAGGCTTCCTCGTCGGGGTCGGGACCGATGGCGCGGCGGAAGGGCATGGTGAAGGCCGCGGGCGCGGTTTCCTGAACCGGGGCATAGCGGCTGCCCCCGCCCGCGCTGTTCGACCGCGCCTGCATGAAGCGCTTGACGATCCGGTCCTCCAGCGAATGGAAGCTGACCACGGCCAGCTTGCCGCCCGGCTTCAGCGCGCGTTCGGCGGCCGACAGCCCGTCCACCAACTGGCGGAATTCGTCGTTCACCCAGATGCGGATTGCCTGGAAGCTGCGGGTGGCGGGATGGCTCTGGCCCGGCTTGGGGCGCGGCAGGCAGGATGCCACGACCTCGGCCAGTGCGGCCGTGCGGGTCAGCGGGCGGGCGGCGACGATGGCCCGCGCGATCCGGCGGGCGGCGCGTTCCTCGCCATAATGATACAGCACGTCCGCGATCACCGATTCGTCGGCGTTGTTCAGCAGGTCTGCGGCAGACGGTCCCGCCTGCTCCATCCGCATGTCCAGCGGCCCATCCCTCAGGAAGGAAAAGCCGCGTTCCGCCAGATCCAGTTGCATCGAGCTGACGCCCAGATCCAGCACGACGCCGTCCAGCGGCTCTCCGGCCAGCGAATCGAGGTCCGAAAAAGTACCCTCGACCAGCCGCAGCCGGTCGCCGTATTCGCCCGCCCAGCTTGCGGCCATGTCGAAGACCAGCGGATCGCGGTCCACGCCGATCACCCGGTCCGCCCCCGCCGCCAGAAGCCCGCGGGCATAGCCGCCCGCGCCGAAGGTGCCGTCCAGCCAGGTGCCGGTCACGGGGCCAACGGCCCGCAGCAGCGGGTTCAGAAGAACGGGGATATGCGGGTCTGCCATGCCTCAGCCCTCGTCAACCTGGTCGAGGAAGGACCGCGGGTCGAAGTCCGCGCCATGCTGCGCCGTGAAGTCCTCGAGCGCAGTGACGTCCTTGGGACGGGAATCGGGGTGATAGACCTGGATATAGTCGCCGCGCGATTCGAAGACCGTCTCGGCGCCCTCGGACAGGCCCAGCTTCTCGCGCAGCTTCTGCGGCAGGACCAGGCGGCCTTCCCTGTCGATCTCAAGATCGGTGGACTGTCCGTTCATCAGCATTTCCAGCCAGCGGCGCTGCGGAGAGCCGCGCGTCAGCTTGTCGATCTGCTCGTCGATCTCTTCGATGGCCTCGATGGTGTAAAGCTCGATCCAGTTCCACCAGTCGGGGCCATAGACGGCCACCAGCTGCGTGCGTCCGGTATTGGCTGTGGCAAAGGCGGGATCGCCGGCATCGAACACGCGGCGCAGCCGGGCGGGGACGGACATCCGACCCTTGCCATCGACCTTGACGGATTCAGTGCCTCTGAATTTCCGCGCCACCTTGGCCCTGCCTCACTGTCCACCCCTTTGTCCGCCTGAAAGAGAAAGGGCGGACCGGGCTGCTGCCACTGCCCGATCCGCCGCCCTCGTTCCCACGGTCTTTCCCCTTTGCGGGGTCCGTCCTTGTCATGCGCCACCTGGGGGAGGTGCTGCTCGCGCCTGCGGACGGCTTTATTGGAAAACGGACGCCTGTATGAAAGCCTGCTTCGCCTTGGGGTCTTGGACGCCCCTTTACTGCCCGTCTTCGTGATCTGGTTGTGACATGGGAATTCATGGGAAGCAATGGAATTCTGCGTCCGGTGAGGAAGCCAAAACGCGAACGGCGGATTGTCGCGGCTTGTGGTATGGCAGGCACGAATCGGCTTGAAACCCAATCCCTTGGGTCGCAAGCCTAGATTCTTCCCAATATTTCGACGATTAACTTTTGTTGTCTGCGCTTATCCCGCTTGGGCATTCGCACGGACAAGGGCAAACCTGTTGCCAGTTATCCACAAAAAAGCGCAAAGGCGGGCACGGTGCCTCACGGGCTCTCACGACAGCGTGATCCGCCTGCGGTGGCGTGGACGGGCGGGATGCGGGTCATTACCGTGCTTTCCCGCCCCCATCGCAGAATCAGGCCAGTCCCTGGTCGACAAGGCGCTGTGCCAGCCGCGCATAGGCATCGGCCGTCACACCACTTCCCAACGCAACCGGTCGGCCCGAATCACCCGCAAGGCGAGTTTCAAGCTCCAGCGGCAGTTCCCCCAGGAAGGGCAGACCCAAATCCCGCGCCTCGGCCGCGACACCGCCATGCCCGAACAGATGGGCCTCGTAACCGCAATTCGGGCAGACATAGGTGGACATGTTCTCGACCAGGCCCAGGACCGGGGCCTTCAGCTTGTTGAACATGTCGATGGCGCGGCGCGCGTCCAGCAGCGCGACATCCTGCGGGGTCGACACGATGATCGCGCCGTCCACGGCGGCCTTCTGGCACAGGCTCAGCTGCACGTCGCCGGTGCCGGGCGGCATGTCGATCAGCAGCACGTCCAGTTCGCCCCAGTTCACCTGCTGCAGCATCTGCTGC
>JAPSIP010000226.1 GCA_031178645.1 Paracoccus sp. (in: a-proteobacteria)
GCGGCGCGGATGCTGGCGGGGCTTCCGCGCGCCGACCTTGTGCTGGTCTCGGACGGCGGCGGGATCGACCGGCAGGCCCTGGCCGAGGCCGACCGGCTTGCGGAACAGGGGGTCCGCATTTCCGCTCTGCGGCTGACGGCCCTTGCCCCACAGGCCCCCGCAGCGCCCGAAGGCGCGCTTGACGGGCTGGTGCGGGGCGGGGTGGTCGAGTCCTGGGACCGCACCGACCGGCTGGCCGCGCGGCTGGCGCGCAGCGGCGGATCGACACGCGACCCGGTGCTGCGGGCGCTGCAATATCGCGACCTTGGCCCCTGGCTGGCGGTTCTGGCGCTGCCGGCCCTGCTGATGATGCTGCGGAGGCTGGAATGAAGCCCGCGCTGATCGCTCTGGCCGGGATCGCAGCCTTGGCCTTGGCAGGCCCCGAGGCCCGGGGTCGCCTTGCCCTGCGCGCCGGGCTGGATCGTCCCGCGGCGGCCCTGCTGTCCGATCCGGCGGCCCGTGGCGTGGCCCTTTACGGCGCGGCCGATTACGCGGCTGCCGATGCGGCCTTCGCCCAAGCCGGCCGGTCGCAGACATTCAACCGCGGGCTGTCGCTGGCGGCCACGGGGGATTACCCGCTGTCGGTGGCCTATTTCGACGCGATGCTGTTCGCCAACCCCGCCGACGAACAGGCCCGCCGCAATCGCGATCTGGTGGCCGCGATGTATCCGCCGCACCGGGGCGATTCCATCGCACCGGGCCGCATCAGGGGGGCAGGGGGGCTTGAGGCAGAGGATGTGCCGATCTCGGAGCTTCTGGCCAATGCCTCGGGGCCGGAATGGGAACGGCGGCTGGACGCACGGGGCCTGGCCGCGACGGACCAGTGGCTGGACACCATCGTGGACGACCCGGGCGAGTTCCTGCGCCTGCGCATCCTGGCCGAGTTCGACCGCCGCGCCCAGCTTGGCCTGATCCGCCCCGAGGAGAGAGACCCGTGGTGATCCGCGCCGTCCTGATCTGGCTGGCCCTGACAGGCGCGGCCCTGGCGCAGGGCGACACGCGCCTGATGATCCTGCACGACCACGGCAATCCGGTCGTGTCGGAAATGGTCGAACTGACGATCCGGGGCGAATACGACCTGACCGTCTCGCTGGAGGACATGCAGTTCCCGAACTCGCCTGACTACGACTGGATCCAGATCGCGCGCGACGACTGGCACAAGGATCGCGTGCAGGGTCGACTTTTGCAGATCTTCGAACGCAAGATCGCGCTGTTCCCCCGCCGCGACGGGCCGCTGACGGTGGGCCCGGTCAGCCACAAGCTGACCTATGTCACTGCGGCTGGAAAGCGCGCGGAAACCACCGTCACCGCCGATCCCGTGACCCTGTCCGTCCGGCCCTTTCCCGCCGACGCGCCGCCCCTGTCGGCGCGGCAACTGACGCTGACGGACGAGCTGTCGGCCGAACCCGGCCGCCTGAAGAAGGACGAGATCCTGACCCGCCGCGTCACGGTCGAGGCTTTGGGGACGCTTGCCCATCACCTGCCCGAACGCCCCGACCTGTCCGAGCCTTGGCTGATCCTGTTCAGCCAGCCCGAGACCCGCGAAACCGTGCTGACCGAACAGGGGCCGGTTGCGCGGGTCGTCTGGGAATGGCAGTTGCGCCCCCGCACCGGCGAACCCGCCATCCTCCACGCCGAGGCCTTCACCTGGTTCGACACGGATGACCGCCAGATCCAGGTCGCGCCCCTGAAGCCGATCCCCTTCGGCTTTGCAGGCTTCGGGTCGAACTTCGGCGATCCCGAAGGGCCGGTGCTGCGCAACCGGCTGGGCACGCTTCTGTCGCTGGGCGGGGGCATGGCCTTGGGCCTGGGCCTGATGTTGCGGGGTCGAGGGCTGCTGCCCCGTGACCGCATCCGCCGGCAGTTGCGACGCTGGTGGCCCGGCCCCCATGCAGCCGCAATGCGCCGCTCGGCCGACACGGGTGACCTGCCGGCGCTGCGGGCGGCGGCGGACCGTTACCAGCACTGGCGCGGGCAGGCCGCCCCGGCCGTCATGGCCCAGCTTGACCGCCAGCTTTTCGCCGCCGATCCCCCGCCCGGTTTCGATGCGCGCCGCTGGCTGGCAGCATTCCACCGGGCCTTGCGCGAGGCCTGATGGGGCTTGCCACACGTGCGGCCTTGGGTCACGTTGCCTGTCATGCAACCCGCCACGAAGCGGGATGAACCGACAGGGAACCATCATGAAACATCTTCTGACCCCGCGCGCGATCCTGCTGGCTTCGGCCCTGGCCATCGCGCCCGCGGCTTACGCGGAAACCCCCGCCGACACGCTGGTCGTGGCCGCCGCCATCGACGACATCATCAGCCTGGACCCGGCGCAGAGCTTCGAGTTCTCGGGCAACGACGTGAACCAGAACACCTATGACCGGCTGGTCGATTTCGACCCGCTGGACATGGAGGCGGGCTTCAAGCCGTCGCTCGCCGAAAGCTGGGAAGTCAGCGAGGACGGCCTGTCCATCACCTTCAAGATGCGCGAAGGCGTGACCTTCCATTCCGGCAATCCGGTGCGTGCTGAAGACGCCGCCTGGTCGCTGCAGCGCGCGGTCAAGCTGGACAAGACCCCGGCCTTCATCCTGACCCAGTTCGGCTTCACCGCCGACAACGTGGAAGAAAAGATCACCTTCGACGACACGACGCTGACGCTGAACCTCGACAAGCCCTATGCGCCGACCTTCGTGCTGAACTGCCTGACCGCCAACATCGCCAGCGTGGTGGACAAGGAAACGGTGATGGCCAATGCGGAAGGCGAGGATCTGGGCAACACCTGGCTGAACACCAACGAAGCCGGATCCGGCCCCTATGTCCTGGCAGGCTGGCGCCCGAACGAGGCCGTGCAATTCACCGCCTACGAGGATTACTTCCAGGGCGCGCCCGAAATGAAGCGCGTGGTGGTCCGCAACGTCGCCGAATCCAGTGCGCAGCGCCTGCTGCTGGAACAGGGCGACATCGACGCCGCCCGCAACCTGTCGCCCACCGACGTCGAATCCATCGCCGCGGTCGATGGCGTGACGATCCAGGACGAACCGCGCGGCCGGATCCTGTATATGGGCCTGAACCAGAAGGATCCGGTCCTGTCGAATCCCCAGGTCATCGAGGCGATGAAGCACCTGGTCGATTACGACGGCATCGCCAACAGCTTCCTCAAGGGCACCTTCATGCCGCACCAGTCCTTCCTGCCCAAGGGATACTTGGGCGCGCTCGAGGACATGCCCTGGACCCATGACGTCGCCAAGGCCAAGGCGCTGATCGACGAGGCCGGGATGTCCGGCAAGACCATCACCACCAAGGTCCGCGACCTGCGCGAATATGTGGACGTGGCCCAGGCCCTGCAGGCATCCATGGCCGAGGCAGGCCTGACGCTGGAAATCCAGCAG
>JAPSIP010000227.1 GCA_031178645.1 Paracoccus sp. (in: a-proteobacteria)
CGCTGATCTGGCAGCGCGACCCCTCGCTTCCGGCAGCACGCCTGCGCGACATGCTGCGAGACGGGGCGCGCGACCTGGGCCCGGACGGGCGCGACGCGATCTTCGGCTTTGGCCTTCTGGCGCCGCCGCCGCCGTGCTGAGGGCTTGGCAGCCGCCGGGCGCCATGCCACACCTGCGCCATGTGGCGCCCCCTCTGCACGATCTGCCTTGCCCTTGCCGGTCCCGCCGGGGCCGAGACCCTGCGCATCGCAACCTATGATCCCGGCCTGACGCGAGCCGGTCCCGGCCTTCTGCTGCGCGACATCCGCCGCGACGACCCCCAGGTGCTGGCCGCGGCCCAGGTGATCGCGGCGGCCGCACCGGATGCGATCCTGCTGACCGGGATCGACTGGGATCATGACGGGCAGGCACTTGCAGCCTTCGCCACGCTGCTGGACAAGGCCGGCCATCCGATGCCGCACCGCTTTGCGGCCCGCCCCAACAGCGGGATCCAGACGGGGCTGGATCTGGATGGCGACGGGCGGGCCGGGGGGGCGGACGATGCCCAGGGCTTCGGGCAGTTCAGTGGGCAGAACGCAATGGCGGTGCTGTCGCGCTTGCCGCTGGGGCCGGCGACCGACCATTCCGCGACCCTGTGGCGCGACCTGCCGGGCGCGCTGATGCCGCCCGCCACGCCGGAAGGGCAGCGCCTGTCCTCGACCGCGCATTGGGACGTGCCGGTGATGACGGATGCAGGGCCGCTGCACCTGCTGGCCTGGTCCGCGACGCCCCCGGTCTTCGACGGCCCCGAGGATCGCAACGGACGCCGAAACCACGACGAGGCCGCCTTCTGGCTGCACCACCTGCCCGATGCCCCCTTCGTGCTGCTGGGCAACCCGAACCTGGACCTGGCCGATGGGGACGGGCGGGCGCAGGCGATAGCCGCGCTGCTGGAGCACGCGCAGGACCCGCAGCCCCGGGGGGCGTTTCAGCCCCCCCAAGCCGGCTCCAATGCCGGGCACAAGGGCGATCCTGCCACGGATACGGCGGTCTATGATCCGGCCGGGCCGGGCAATCTGCGCGTCGATTACGTCCTTCCCGCCAAGGATCTGACTGTCGCCGCCAGCGGCGTCCTCTGGCCCGGCCCAGGCGATCTACTGGCACCCGCGGTCGAGGCGGCGTCGAACCACCGGCTTGTCTGGGTGGACATCGACCTGGATTCGCTTGTGGCGAGTCAGGGCGGTGACTAGGGCCGCTGCGGCGGGCAAAAATATCGCCAGACTACGGCATCGATACCGCCCGTTCGCCCAAGCGCGATGTTGCACCTTGAGAGGGTGAGGACGCCGAACGCGCCTGAAGAAGGCGGAGCCGACGGCTATCCTGCCCCGACGTTCCTGTCACCGGACAGGGCTAAATTCCCAACCTCTGCGATAACTCAATAGCGCGGCGCCTTCTCCTCGGCGCGGCATTGGACGGACAGGTTCAGCAGCACTTCGGCCCGGCCGAATTCGCGGGCGGCATCGCGGCGGGCGGCCTCGAAGCGGGGTTGCATCCGGGCGATCTCGGACTCGGCCTGGTGCAGTTCGCGGGCGCTGCGGCCGGCCTGGGCATTGGCGATCCGCGCCTCGGCGACCGAAAGGGGCGCGGTGCTGCGATAGCTTTGGTCCAGGGCGGTGCGCATGGCGGCGGCATGGGTCTGGGCCTGCTTCATGTGCAGGTTGAAGGCGGCAAAACGCTTCAACTCGCGTTCCGCCTTGAGGCGTGCGATGCGTTCCAGTTGCGCCAGCTTGTCGCTTTGCCTGCTCATCGGTTGCTCACCATCCGGCCCGTGCCTTTTCTCTCATCTTTTCGGCGAAGCGGATCGCGGCGGCGACGGCGGCGAACTGTTCGCGGCGGATTTCCTGGCCGATCTCGACCGTGGCATGGATAGCGCGGGCACAGGGCGGGTCGGGCCAGATCGGCACGCGGTTGTCCTTGGCGCGCTCGCGGATCC
This sequence comes from Paracoccus sp. (in: a-proteobacteria), assembly GCA_031178645.1. GTDB lineage: Bacteria > Pseudomonadota > Alphaproteobacteria > Rhodobacterales > Rhodobacteraceae > Paracoccus. The sequence goes on from JAPSIP010000227.1 coordinate 1,973, forward strand.
GGGCCGCGACCTCGTCAGTGCCCTTGGCCAGGCAGACCGGAGCCCGGCCGCTGCCGCGCTTCCATTCCAAGGCCACGGCATAATGGGTCGGGTTCACGATCACCACGTCGGCTTTCGCGACATCGGACAGCATCTGGCTGGTGGCGATCTCGATGGCACGCTGGCGGCGTGCGGCCTTGAAATGCGGATCGCCTTCGGAGTCCTTGTATTCGTCCTCCATCTCCTTGCGAGACATGCGGTTCTTGCGGCGGTGGTCGAACCACTGCCAGCCCATGTCCAGCCCCGCGATCAGGACGGAAACCGCAAGCGCCAGCCCCAGCACCCGGCCCAGCATCACCCCCAGGTCGGCGATCCAGCGGTCCCCGGCCAGCGGGCTTGCCATCAGGTGGCCAAGAAGGCTGCGGAACAGCAGCCAGCCGCCCGCGCAGACCAGGGCCGCCTTGGCCAGCGAGATGCCGAAGGTGACCAGCCCCGACTTGCCGAACTTCTGCGCGGCGGTCTTGACCGGGTTGATCCGGTTCAGGTCCAAGGCCAGCTTCTGCGGCGCAAAGACCAGGCCGCGACCCGCGATCAGCGCCACCAGGATCACCAGGCTCGGCACGGCCGCCAGGGCCAGGACCGCCCAGCCGGCATATTGGCCAAGCGCCAAGGCGATGGCCCCGGTCGAACCCGGCGCCCAGCCTTCCGAGCCAAGGGCGCGGGTGGCCATCGCCAGCCAGGCCTTGACGGCAAAGCCCGCGCCGGCCGCGAAGGCCAGCCAGGCGCCCAGATACATCGCGGCGACGTTCAGTTCCGGTGATCGGGGGATGTCGCCCTTTTCGCGGGCGCGGCGCAGCTTCTGCTCGGACGCCTCGAAGGGCTTGTCGTCGTTCTCCTCGCTCATGGCGCCCCCGGCAGCATGTGGCCCAGAACGGCATCGGCCCAAAGCGCGATCAGCACCGGCGCCAGCAGCGCAAGCGCCCCAAGCGCCAGCATGATCGCGGCGGGCGAGCCGATGAAGATCACCGGCAGGGCGGGCATGACCCGGTTGATGACGCCCGACAGCGCCTGGAACATGAAGCCGCCCAGCGTGAAGGGCGCGGCCAGAAGCATGGCGATCCAGAAGCTGCGGGCGACAAGGCGGACCGCCTCGGACGCAAGGCCTTGGGCATCGGGCCATCCGCCCGGCGGCCAGATGGCCAGGCTGTCGGCCATCAGGTGGACCAGCATCACCGGCAGGCCCAGGGCCATCAGCACGGCGATCCCGGCAAGGTGGATCATGTTGCCGATGGGATGGGGCGCGGCCTCGTTCTGGCCGCCAATCAGCTGCGACAAGGAAGCCGTCGCCGCGATGGCCGAGGTGGCGATGTCCAGCGACAGCGCCAGAAGCCGCAGGCCCATGCCCGCGGCAAGGCCGATCAGCGTCTCGCCCGCGGCCTGAGCCACCGTTGTCACGAC
>JAPSIP010000228.1 GCA_031178645.1 Paracoccus sp. (in: a-proteobacteria)
GCAGCGGGCGCAAAGGTCTTTCCCCAGTCGCTATCAGGGCCGACAACCGGCGTCAGATCGACGGCCCGCTTGCCGCGAATGAAATTTCCGCCCCAGGTGCCGGTCCAGGAAAAGAAAAGAAACCGGGACCGAGTTCGAGGCGACGAGGGTCTTTGTCTTGCCCTTGATGCTGTCGTCGTCTTCCTGAATCAGTTCGATGGTGACGCCGGGGTTCTTTTCTTCGTATTGCCGGGCCAGCGTTTCGAAATAGGGTGCCAGGCGCTGCATCCCGAACTTGGTCAGGACGGTAAGCTGCCCCTCATGCTGGACCGGGGCCGAGGGATCGGCGATCTGGGTTTGGGCCGCCGCCATTCCACATCCGAGGGCCGAGGTGGCAGCAATGATTGCCGTCATAGACCGTAATGACCGTTGCATCCTGATTCTCCACTGTTGCGTTGTTGCCCGGTTTTCCCGGTGTTCTAGCGTCTTGAGCCGTTCGAGACGGGCGCCCCGGAAATCCCTCCGGAACCTCTTTTTGCTGATTCTGATACCGATCTCACACACCCGCAGATAGCGTTGAGAGATCGGTCTCACAATGAGTAGAACAAGCGCTTCGAAGCTGGCAAGAGGAAATTTCAGGCTGGGCGGAAAATCCGCGACACGGACCCGCGGCAGATCAGCCGGGTCTGGAAACGAACGTGGCGGGGTGGCTCGGACAGGCCCCGGATGCGGTCCAGAAGCATCTTGACCGCTACCGGCCCGATCTTGCCCACAGGCTGGGCAACCACCGTGATCTGCGGATCCGTGAAGGTGGCAAGATCAAAGTCGTCGAACCCGATCAAGGACACGTCGCGGGGGATCGCCAGTCCGATCGAGCGCAGGGCCAGCAAGGCGCCGGTAGTCATCACGCTGTCCACCGTGAACAGCGCGGTGGGGCGTTCGGGCTGGCTGAACAGGCGGATCGTGGCATCGATCGCGTGCTGGACGGTCGAACTCGACACCGCGATCAGCCGCCGATCGACGGGCAGCCCGTGAGCCTGAAGCGCGTTGATATAGCCTGCCTGCCGGTCGCGCGCCGTTACGATGCGCGCATCGTCCTGGATCAGCGCGATCCGGCGATGGCCATTGGCGATCAGGTGTTCGACGGCCTCGCGGGCGCCGCCCTCGTTGTCGACCGCGACGCTGTCGCAAGGCAGGTCGTCCAGCACCCGGTCGATCAGGACAATGGGCGTGCCCTCGCGCACCAGGCGCGCCAGGTGCAGGTTGTCATTGGCCGACGCGGGCGCCACGATCATGCCGCGGACATTGAGCGCGCGCAGGTTGTCCAGAAGCGCGCGTTCCTGCTCCAGGTTCTCTTCGCTGCTGGCGATCAGCAGGTTGTGCTTGCTGCCCCGTGCGGCGACGTCGATGTCATGGGCCACCCGCGCGAAGAACGGGTTCTGGATATCGCCCGGCACGAAGCCGATGATCGGCAGGCCCCCCTGGCGCAGCGCCTGCGCCACCCGGTTGCCCCGATAGCCAAGCCGGGCCGCAGCTTCCAGCACGCGTTCGGCGGCCTCGCTGCCGACATAGCCATAGCCGTTCAGCGCCCGTGCCGCGGTGGCCCGGGAAACATTCGCGGCGGCGGCAACATCCTTGACCGTGGTGGACTTCGTGCGGGCCAAGACTGCCTCTTTGGAATTGCGACAGCTGCGCGGCAGCCCTTTGTTGCGAGTATCAGACCCTGCCAAGAGGTTTCAAGCAGACTTCGCGGCAGGCCAGCCGGGGGAAGGCTGCGGATGGCGGCGGCGGCGGTGCGGCCTTAGTTCCCGGTGAAGCGGATATGGGGCTGGCCCGGCCGGCTCGACGGCGTCACCTCAGTCTCGACCCGGAAGACGGCGCGCAGAAGGGCCGGGGTCAGCACCTCCGCAGGCGTGCCGCAGGCAACGACGGCGCCTGCCTGCAGGACCATGATCCGGTCGCAGAACATCGCGGCCAGGTTCAGGTCGTGCAGCGCCACGATGCTGGTCAGATCCAGGTCGCGCATCAGGCGCAGGATCTCGATCTGGTGGTGGATGTCCAGGTGGTTGGTCGGCTCGTCTAGAAACAGCACGCGCGGGGTCTGGGCCAGGGCGCGGGCGATATGGACCCTCTGGCGCTCGCCCCCCGACAGGGTTTGCCAGGGCTGCGTCTGATGGCCCGCCATGTCCACCCGCGCAAGCGCCGCCGACACCGCGGCCTCGTCCGCAGCGGACCAGCCCGACAGGGCGGACCGATGCGGCGTCCGTCCCAGGCGGACCACGTCGCGGACGCAGACATTGGTGTCGGTGGCCGCGTTCTGCTGGACGAACGCCACCTGCCGCGCCAGCATCCGGCGGGGCACGCGGGCGATGTCGCGGCCGCCGATCTCGACCCGGCCCGAGGCCGGACGCCGCAGCCCGGCCAGCAGCCGCAGAAGCGAGGATTTGCCCGACCCGTTGGGGCCGATCAGGCCCAGCACCTCGCCCTCGGCCACGGACAGCGACACGTCCTGCACGATGGTCCGGCGGCGCACGCCCCAGACCAGGTTCCGGGCCACCACGCTCATGCCTGGGGCCGCGAGCGGTAAAGGATCAGCGTGAAGAAGGGCACGCCCACCAGGGCCGTCACCACGCCGATGGGCACCGTCTGCTGCGCCGCCACCGTGCGCGAGGCGATGTCGGCGAGGACCAGGAAGACCGCGCCCACCGCCGCGCAGGCGGGCAGCAGGCGCATGTGCATGGGGCCCACGACATAGCGCGCGGCATGGGGGACGACCAGGCCCACGAAGCCGATCGCGCCCACCATGCTGACGATGGTGGCGGTCATCATCGCGGTCACGGCGAACAGGATCAGCCGGATCCGCCCGACCGGCACGCCAAGCGCCGCCGCATCCTCGTCCCCGAATGTAAAGGCATCCAGCGACCGCGCCATCAGCAGGCAGATCGCAAGCCCCAGGGCCACCACGACCAGCAGAAGCTGGAAATCGGGCCAGCGGACGCCGCCGAAGCTGCCCAGCAGCCAGAACATCACGTCCCGCGCCTGCTGCGCATTCCCCGAAGTCGTGACGATATAGGATGTCAGCGCGTTGAACAGTTGCGAAGCCGCGACACCGGCCAGGATGGTGTGGTTCGGCCCGCTGGTCGCACCGTTCGACAACAGCGCCACAAGCGCAAAGGCGGCGAAAGCCCCCGCAAAGGCGCCCATCGACAGCGACAGCCCGCCCGCGCCGATGCCCAGCACGATCACCGCCACCGCCCCGGTCGAGGCCCCGGCCGAGACGCCCAGCACGAAGGGCTCCGCCAAGGCGTTGCGCAGCAGCGCTTGCAGGATCGCCCCGCAGATGGCCAGACCCGCCCCGGCAAGCGCCGCCACAAGGGCGCGGCTAAGGCGCAGGTCCCAGACCACGCTCTGCTCGATGG
>JAPSIP010000229.1 GCA_031178645.1 Paracoccus sp. (in: a-proteobacteria)
CTTCCTGGACGAAGCGGGCGGAGGCGTCGTGGAAATCGGGCGGGGTCAGTTCGTGCCAGGACTTGCCCAGCACATCCTCGCGTTCAAAGCCGCTCATGGCGAGAAAGGCGTCGTTCACGTCCTTCAGCCGGCTGTCCGAACCCCAGAACAGCATCCCGACGGTGCTGATGGCGAAGGCGGCGCGCAGCCGCGCCTCGCTGTGGCGCAAGGCGGCGTCGGCGCGGACCCGCTCCATCGCGGCCCAGGTCCGCTCGGCCGCTTCCTCGACAAGGGCCACCTCGCCGGGGGACCAGCGGCGGGGCTTGGCCATGCTGACCACCATCGACCAGAGCGGCCTGCCCGGTCCCGCCCGCAGCGTCGAGGCCACCGCCGCCCGCAGCCCCAGGTCGCGGCGGAAGAACTGTTCCGCCTGGGACAGCCCCTGCCTGTCGCGGTTGTCGTCGATGACCAGCGTCCTGGTCATGGTTTCCCGAAACGCGGCGTGAAAATCCGACAGGCGAACCTGGGCGGGCAGGGGCGCCGCACCGTCGCGGGCGATCTGGTGGGTGATGTCGGCCCGGTCCTCGGCCAGCCGGTATGAAGCGATGAAGCAGCGGTCGAGCCTGAGCTGGTCGGTCAGCATCCCGATCGCCCGATGCGCGACGCTGTCCGCATCGGGTTCCACCCGCAGGGCGTCGGACAGGCGCAGCAGGAAGGCCTGCCAGTCCTCTCGCTCCCGGCGCTCGGTCGTGTCCTGGAACACCACGCAGACCTGGCGGCTGTCCACGCCGCCGACCGGGGTGGCATAAACATCATACCAGCGGCCCGTGTCCTTGTGATGGCTTTCAAAGCGGCTGGCACGGCCCGTCCGGGCGATGTCCGCGTATTGTTCGATCCACGGGGCTTCCAGGCCGGGGGATATCTCGCTTCTCAGCTTGCCTTCGATGCCCGACAGGCCGGTCTGCCGTTCGAATGCCTTGTTCACCTCGACGAAGCGGTAATCAGGGGGACCGCCCCGGGGTCGTCGATGATGTCGAGAACGCAGAAGCCTTCGTTGATCGAATCGAACAGCGTCCGGAACTTCTGTTCGCTGTCGCGAAGGGCCGCATCGGTGCGTGCCCGCATGATATCTGCCCAAACCCGCCTGGCCACGTCTTGCACCAGGCGGATCTGGGCCTCGGGCCAGGGGCAGGGGGAATGGCCCAGAACGGCCAGGTGCGCGACAAGCTGGCCCTGGACCAGCACCGGCACTGCCAGCAGCGTCCTTGCCCCCTGGTGGAACAGGGCGGCTAGGTCAGGCCGCACCGGGGCGGCATTGTTGTCCATGACGGCCTGGACGATCCGGCCCGCGCGAAGATCCTGCATGATCGGATCTGTCCGTCCGGGAAGGCCGCCCGTCCCTGTGCCTGTTCCACCGTCATCGGCGCCCCAGCCGGACAAGGCCCCGTCGATGTCAGAAAAGGCGACGCGCAGCGCGCCCAGCCTGGCGGCCAGCATCTGCGTGGCCGTCGGGATGACCGCGGCAGGATCCGGCTGCGCCCGCATCGCGTCGCTCAACGCCAGAAGGAAGGCCGGGCAATCGTCAGCCAGGGGCACCGCCATCTTGTCGGGAATGCCGGCAGGGCTCGCAGGCTTGCGAGGGTGATCGTCAGGCATGGATTCTCCGGAACACCGCCGGGCGTAGGGCGCCCATTATGCGGCCAGCCGGCGCTGCGCCAACGGAAACAGCGCCCGATTTCTGGCGTTCACCCAGGCCGCTGCGACAGCCCCACGGAACATCCCCCGGCCCATTGGGTTGAGTTGGCAGGAGGACGTGCCATGACCCGCGAAAAGCCCAAGGATCCCAATCCCGCAACCGATCCGCCCCGCCAGCACGGCCAGGGCGATCATGAAGGGGTTCCCCATTCGCCCGAGGAGTTCGACGTGATGAACCCCGCCAAGGCCGAAAAGACCCCCGGCGGGCCGCAGGAAAACATGTAGGCAACGTGAAGACCCCGCGCCTTGTTGCGCGGGGTCTTTCTTTGGACCACCCCTCAGCGCGGGCAGAAATCGGTGTCCGGCCGGATGCGGCGGCAATAGGCGGCCGCAAGCTGCGCCGTCCGATCCAGATCGGCCAGGTCGATTACCTCGCAAGGCGTGTGCATATAGCGCAGCGGCACGCTGAGAAGCCCGGTCGCCATGCCGTTCAGGCTGATCTGCATGACCTGCGCATCGGTTGGCGTGGTGCCTGCCGTCGCATGGACTTGGCAGGCGATGTCATCCTCGGCCGCGGCCTGCATCAGGATGTCGAAGACCGCATCGCTGGTATTGGCGCCCCGGTCGATGCCCGGCCCCTTGCCGATATCCAGAACGCCATAGCGGCGCACATCCGCATCGGGATAATCGGTCGCCTGGCCCATGTCCACGGCAAGCCCGGTGCGCGCGTTGATCCTGTGGGCGGCGATCTGCGCCCCGCGGGATCCGATCTCCTCTTGCACGGCGGCCACGGCATAGACGCCCACCTCGGGGTGAAGCCCGCCGTCCTCGTGCAGCAGCCGCAGCGCCTCGGCCACGACATAAAGGCCGCCCTTGTTGTCAAAGGCCCGCGCCACCGCCCGGCTGCCCATCAGGGCCTGGAACTCGTACTGGAACGTCACCACATCGCCCACGCGCGCGGCCTTTTCGGCCTGTTCGCGCGATGTCGCCCCGATGTCGATCCACATCTCGGACATCTTCGGCTTCTCGTCGGCTTCGTCGGGGTCCAGAAGATGGATCGCCTTGCGGCCGATGACGCCCGGCACCCGGTCCTTGCCGTGCACCCAGACCCGCTGGCCCAGCAGGGTCGTGCTGTCATGACCGCCGATGGGGCTGAAATACAGCAGCCCGTCATCGGCGATGTAGTGGATGATGAAGCCGATCTCGTCCAGGTGGGCGGTCAGCATCACCCGCATCTCGGCCTCGGGGTTCAGGACGGCGATGACATTGCCCACGATGTCGATCTCGACCTTGTCCGCAAAACCTTTCACGCGGTCGCGAAACACCGCAGCCGAGGGTTGTTCGCTGCCGCTGGGCGAGGGGGCGGCGATAAGGGAGGTCAGGAAATCCAGGGAATCGGGCGCCATGTCGGTGATCCTTCGGTCTTGGGCATTCGGGCTGTTCAAAGGGCCGAGGCTACCCTTTGTTCCCGGTTTTCCGTTCCGACAAACAAAAGCTGCTTCCTTGCGCCCCTGCCGAGCCGGGATGCCGGGGCCATTGCCTTGCCCTTGGCGCGGGCCGTGCAGGGGGATATGCCAGCCGCAGGACATGCGGAAAGGGACGGGGCCGGGATGGCGCTGCTTCTGGGGATCGACAACGGGCTGACCGTCACCAAGGCGGTGATCTTCGACGAGGGCGGTCAGGTGCTGGCAACCGCCCGCCGCCGCGTCGCG
>JAPSIP010000230.1 GCA_031178645.1 Paracoccus sp. (in: a-proteobacteria)
GCGATAAACCACCCGCAATTGCGGATCCGAGGAGATCAGCGCCTGGATCGGCCCGACCATCTTGCGGCAATGCGGGCAGTTGTAGTCGAAGAAGACGGACAGGGTGATGTCACCATCGCGGTTGCCCAGAACAGGCGCGGTCGGGTCGCGTTCAAGCGCCCTGCGCAGTTCCTCGGGCATGGGGTTCGGGCGGTCTGGGGCGGAAATCTCCGCGCGCAGCGGCAGGGCGGCAAGGGTCCCGCAGGCGGCGGCACCAATCAGGACAAGGCGGCGGGGGATCATGGGCAGGGCCTTTCGGAAGGAGTCGGTCCTACCTAAGCCGCTGCTCCATGCAGAAGAAACGGCCCTTGCGGTCACGATGCCGTAGGACAGTCCCCTAACGGCGCTCGACGTTTTGCCTAACTAGACTAAGGCTATTGAACTAACAGGGAGGGTGTTATGAAGACTGTAAACATACACGAGGCCAAGACTATCTGTCCTGGCTTGTCGAGGACGCCGCGCGGGGGCAGCCCTTTGTCATCGCGCGGGCGGGCAAGCCCCTGGTCAAGGTCACCATGATCGAAACCGAGGTTCCATGCCGCTTGGGCTTTCTGGCGAGCCAAGCCGACATCCCCGACGATTTCGACGACATCGGGGCGGACCGGATCCGCGCCCTGTTCGAAGGCGGTGATCCCGCCTGATGAACCTGCTTCTGGACACGCATCTGCTGCTGTGGGCGGCGTTCCGGCCCGACCGGCTGTCGCGGGATGCCGCGGCCATGATCGCCGATCCCGGCAACCGTCTGTGGTTCTCGGCGGCCTCGATCTGGGAGGTGGCAATCAAGCGCGCCCTGGACCGGCCCGACTTCCGGGTGGATCCGGGCGTGCTGCAGGCGGGGCTACTGGCCAACGATTATGCCGAACTGCCCGTTGCTGGGCGCCATTGCCTGGGAGTGTCTGGGCTGCCTGCACTGCATGCCGATCCCTTCGACCGCATCCTGATCGCCCAGGCCTTGGCCGAGGGGATGATGCTGCTGACCGCGAATGCGCCCATCGCGGCCTATCTGGGGCCGATCCGGGCCGTCTGAAACATTCGTTTACAAACTTCACATATCCGCAAGCGCGTCGATATCAGTTGTCCCCTGGGGCATGTTAAGGTGTTCTATCACCAACCCATCTCTGATCACCAAGGGGAGAAAGGCATGCGCGCCGTCAAGGCCGTCCTGGGATTGGTCGTGGTCCTGGCCGCGGCGGCAGGCGGGCTGTATCTGACCGAACGGCTGCTGGCGGCTTCGGAACCGGCGGCAACGGCGGGCCAGGGGAATGCCGGACCCCTGCGGGTCGAGACCATCACACCCGAGCCGGTGACCTTTGCCGATGCCGTGACCGCAGTGGGCACCGCCCGCGCGCGCCAGGCGGTGGACCTGCTGCCCGATGCCAGCGGCCGCATCAGCCGCATCGCCTTCCAGCCCGGCGACCGGGTCGAGGCGGGCGCGGTTCTTCTGGAACTGGACGACCGGGCCGAGCAGGCCGATCTCAAGGCAGCCGAAGCCACCCTGGCCGAGGCCGAGGCGGCCTTCGACCGGCAGGAAACCCTCAACCGTTCGGGCAGCGCGTCCGACGCGGCCTATCAGACTGCCCGCGCCGCCCTGCTGCGCGCCCAGGCCGAGCGCGACCGTGCCCTTGTGGCCCTGGAGGACCGCAGCCTGCGCGCGCCCTTTGCGGGCGTCATCGGCCTGACCGACCTGGTGGAAGGCCAGTTGATCGACACCGCCACCCCCATCGCCACCCTGGACGACCTGTCGGTGATCGAGGTCGATTTCAGCGTGCCCGAAATCCTGCTGCCGCGCCTGCTCCAAGGCCAGCGGGTCGAACTGACCTCGGCCGCCTGGCCGGGCCGGGTTTTCCAGGGCGAGATCAGCCGCATCGACAGCCGCGTCGATGCCGCGACCCGCAGCCTGGCGCTGCGCGCGGAAATCCCCAATGACGACCGTGCCCTTGCCGGCGGCATGTTCCTGCAGGTCCGGCTGGTCCTGGACGAACGGCAGCGCCCGGCGATCCCCGAAAACGCCGTGACGGTCGAAGGCGACAGGGTCCTGGTCATGGTGGCCGATGGCAACAGCGCCCACGAGGTCGAGATCGACACCGGCCAGCAGCAGGACGGCTTGATCGAGGTTGTCTCGGGCTTGGCGCCATCCGCGCGGGTGATCGTGACGAACCTGCACCGCGTGTCGGACGGCGCCCCCATCGAGGCCGTGCCGCAGGAACGGCGGGTCGATGCCGCTGCAGCCGCGCCCGCCCCCGCACCGTCGGAGGGTGGCGGATGAGCCTGCCCGACCTGTCCCTGCGCCGGCCGGTGATGGCCACGGTGCTGAACCTGCTGATCGTGCTGATCGGCGCGGTCGCCATGTCGCGCCTGCCGGTGCGCGAATTGCCCCAGGTCGAGGCGGCCCAGGTCACCGTTCGCGTCGATTACACCGGCGCCGCGCCCGACGTGGTGGACAGCCAGGTCGCATCGGTGATCGAGGGCGCTCTTGCGGGCGTCAGCGGCGTCACCTCGATGGCCACGGAATCCGAACGGGGCCGGATGCGCACGGTCCTGACCTTCGATTCCGGCCGCGACATCGATGCCGCCGCCAATGACGTCCGCAATGCCGTTGAACGCGTGGTGGGGCGCCTGCCCGAGGAGGCCGAGCGCCCCCGGGTGGACAAGAACGACAGCGAAGGCGACCCGGTTGTGCGCTTGTCGCTGTCCAGTCCGAACATGACGCCGCTGGAGCTGTCGGACTATGCGACCCGCTTCCTGGTGGACCGCTTCGCCCGCCTGCCAGGCGTGGCCAATACCGCGACCTTCGGCGCGCGGTCCCCCTCCATGCGCATCTGGCTGGACCAGTCGCGCATGGCCGCCTATGGCATCACCACCGGCGACATCATCGCGGCGCTTGAAGCCAACAACATCGAACTGCCCGCCGGAGAGATCGAGACCGGCGCCCGCCAGTTGCAGGTCTTGGCCCAAACCCGCTTTTCCAGCCCCGACACCTTCCGCCAAGTGGTGATCCGCAACGACGGCGGTTCGAGCGCGACCGGCCGCCCGCTGCGCTTGGGCGATGTCGCGCGGATCGAGGAAGGCCCCGAGCAGCGGGAATCGATCTTCCGCGCCAACGGCGTGATCTCGCTGGGGATGGGGGTCCAGCCCCAGGCCCAGGCCAACACGGTCGCGATTTCCGACGCCGTGAAGGCCGAGATCGAGAGGATCCGCCCGACCCTGCCGCCCGGCATGAGCCTGGACATCACCGCCGACGAGGCGGTCTTCATCGAAAGCTCGATCGCGCAGGTCGTCAAGGTCTTCGCCGAGGCCGTGGCCCTGGTGATCGCGGTGATCTTCCTGTTCCTGGGCTCG
>JAPSIP010000231.1 GCA_031178645.1 Paracoccus sp. (in: a-proteobacteria)
CCGCAAGGCGCGGGGGTGCGGCGGCTCACGTCGAAATAGCTGACGGTTTCCTCGGACCACAGCGTCATCTTCGGGGCAAGCGCAGGATCGGTGCCGATCAGGTGGCCGATCACCTGGCCCGGCAGATGGGCGGCCAGGTCGGCGATGAAGTCGAAACGGCCCTGCGGGATCAGCCGGACCAGCGCGGCATCGACCCATTGCGTGACGAAGGGGCGCAGGCTTTCCAGCCGCGTCTTGGTGAGGAACGGAAACACCGCCCGCCGCAGCCGGTCATGGTCCGGCCCGTCCAGTTCCAGCATCGAGGTCTGCACGAAGCGTTCGTGGAACGGCATGTCGTGGAAATTCTCGGCCACCTGCATCTGCCGCCTTGCATCGGGGCCAAGAAAGGCGATGCCCCGGACCATCCGGCGATCCGACGCGATGGCGCGCACGTCGTCGAAACGGCATGCCAGGCGGAAGCCCTGCCAGTCCGGCAGGCTAGGCGTCGCGCGCAGGCGGGCATATTGCGGCCAGGGGTTCTTGCCGAAACCGGGGTGCCCCGGATCGAAATTCGCCGTCATTCCTCAGCTGGCGCGGGAGAGGTCTGGGTGATGGCACCGGCCCGCTGCCAGCGTTGCTGTTCGGCCTGCGAATCAAGCGCCAGCGGGCGGTAGGCGCGCTGATAAACGGTGGTGCCGAACAGCGCCTCCAACGGCCGGCGCTTGTTGCGGGACCGCCATTCGGCGTCCGCCTCGGCCAGTTCTTCCCGGATCGCGGGATCGGTGCCGCGGCGCGTGGCATGGGCAACAAGGGCACCATCCGCCGCGGCGATGCCTTGATCGGACAGGCGCGCCGGATTGCCGCCCAGGGCCGCCACCGCATCTGCGTCGGGATTCGGATCGGTCATGTTGGCCCCGCCCGGCGTGGGGGCGGGCAGCAGCGCAAGGTCGGGCGGCATGGTTAGGGGGCGGGTGGGCAGGATCGCGAATTCGTCCGGGCTGTTCTGGCCGGTCTCGATATTCATCAGCTGGTTGCTGCCGCAGGCCGAAAGCCCCATGACGGCCGCTGCCGCGATGCCCCTGACGAAAGCCTGCATGTCCTGTCCCTTCGTTTCTTGCGCCCCGTTCTAGCTGGATTTGCCGGTCCCGTCACGGGGATTGTCGGAAGGCCGGGCGCGCGGCTTGCGGGCGGGCTTTTCGGGTTCCTTCTTCTGGGGAACCAGGACCAGCCCGATGGCGCCCGCGAAGATGGCGATATCGGCCACGTTGAAGCTGTAGGGGTTCTGCCATCCGGGCAGCGACATGTTCAGGAAGTCCGCGACCGCGCCATAAAGCAGCCGGTCGATCACGTTGCCCAATGCGCCCCCGATCAGCAGGCCAGCCGCGACGCGGGCAAAGCGCCCGGCATCGGCGCGCCAGATCCAGATCCAGACCCAGGCCACGATCGCCAGTGCCACCGCAATGAGGATCCATTTCGTGACGTCGGTGTCCGAGGCCATCAGTCCGAAATTGACGCCCTGGTTCCAAGCCATGCGCAGGTTCAGCCAGGGCGGCAGCACGTCGATTTCGCGCACTCGGTCCAGTTGCATTACATGGACCACCCAGTATTTCAGCGCCTGATCCATCACGAAGATCAATGCGGCCACCCAGGCCGCCAGCCGCATGTCCGTGCGCGCAGGGGGCGCGGGCTTTTTGGGCGCGCGCGGACGCCGCGCCTTGGGCGCCGGTGCGGTCGCCGGGCTTGGCGGGTCGAGGGGCAGTTCCTGCTGCATCAGTGCCGGAAATGCCGCTGGCCGGTAAAGACCATGGCCAAGCCCAGGCGGTTGGCCGCCGCGATCACCTCGTCGTCGCGCATGGACCCGCCGGGCTGGATGACGGCGCGGGCGCCCGCCTCGGCTAGGGCCTCGATGCCGTCGGCAAAGGGGAAGAAGGCGTCGGATGCGACAACCGCGCCGATGGTCAGGGGCTGGGCCAAGCCCAAGGCCTCGGCCATGTCCTCGGACTTGCGGCGGCCGATGCGGGTGCTGTCCACGCGGCTCATCTGTCCGGCGCCGATGCCGACGGTCGCCATGTCGCGCGCATAGACGATGGCATTGGATTTGACGTGCTTGGCAACGGTCCAGGCGAACAGCATGTCGCGCAGTTCGGCATCGTCGGGCTGGCGGTCGCTGACGACCTTCAGGTCGGAAAGCCCGACATGGCCATTGTCGCGGCCCTGCACCAGGAAGCCGCCCGCGACCTGCCGGAAGGCCAGTCCGCCCGCCCTGGGATCGGGCAGCCCACCGGTCGTCAGCAGACGCAGGTTCTTCTTGGCAGCGAAGATACGCTTGGCATCGTCATCCGCGTCTGGGGCGATCACGACCTCGGTGAAGATCTTCGCGATCTCCTCGGCGGTGGCCCCGTCCAGCACCTGGTTCAGCGCGATGATGCCGCCAAAGGCCGAGGTCCGGTCGCAGTCGAAGGCCCTCTTGTAGGCCTCCAGCGCAGAATCGCCCCGCGCCACGCCGCAGGGATTGGCGTGCTTGATGATCGCGCAGGCGGGGCCTTCCGCCGAGTCGAATTCCGCGACCAGTTCGAAGGCCGCGTCGGTGTCGTTGATGTTGTTGTAGGACAGTTCCTTGCCCTGCCATTGACGCGCGGTGGCCACGCCGGGGCGGTTTTCCCCGGTGACATAGAAGGCGGCCTGCTGGTGCGGGTTCTCGCCATAGCGCAGGGGCTGGGCCAGCGTGCCGGCGAAGGCCCGGCGACGCGGCGTTTCCTGCCCGATGGCATCGGCCAGCCAGGTGCTGACGGCCGCGTCATAGGCAGCAGTGCGGGCATAGGCAATCTGCGCCTGGCGTTGGCGGAAGGCCAGCGTGGTGCGGTCGTCGTTGGCGTCCAGTTCGGCCAGCAGGGCGTCGTAATCCTGCACGTCCACGATCACGGTGACGAAGCCGTGGTTCTTGGCCGCCGCCCGGATCATCGCCGGGCCGCCGATGTCGATATTCTCGATGCAGTCGTCATGGGACGCGCCCTTGGCGACGGTTTCCTCGAACGGGTAAAGGTTCACCACCAGCAGGTCGATCGGCCCGATCCCGTGGGCCTCCATCGCGGCCAGGTGTTCGGGGTTGTCGCGCAGGGCCAGTAACCCGCCGTGGACCACCGGGTGCAGCGTCTTGACCCGGCCGTCCATCATTTCCGGAAAGCCGGTCACATCGGCCACGTCGATCACCGTCAGCCCCGCCTCGCGCAGCGATTTCGCGCTGCCGCCCGTGGACAGAATCTCGATCCCCCGCGCGTCCAGCTTGCGGGCAAAGTCGATCAGCCCGGTCTTGTCGGAAACGGAAATCAGCGCGCGTCGGATCGGCACGGGACGGGACATGGGGGCCTCGTATCTGGTTT
>JAPSIP010000232.1 GCA_031178645.1 Paracoccus sp. (in: a-proteobacteria)
TTCCGACTGCAGCGTGATGTCCTTGTCGCCCACATAGTTCGCGACCAGGGTCGGGATGCCGATGCCCAGGTTCACATACATGCCGTCTTCCAATTCCTGCGCCGCCCGCGCGGCCATCTGGTTGCGGTCCCAAGCCATCAGGCGGTCTCCTTCTTGCGGGTGGTGCGTTGTTCGATGCGCTTTTCGTGCTGGCCCTGCACGATCCGGTGCACATAGATGCCCGGCAGGTGGATCATGTCGGGATCCAGGCTGCCCCGGGGGACGATCTCCTCGACCTCGGCCACGCAGACCTTGCCGCACATGGCGGCGGGCGGGTTGAAGTTGCGGGCGGTCTTGCGGAACACCAGGTTGCCGGTATCGTCGGCCTTCCAGGCCTTCACGATCGACAGGTCGGCCACGATGCCGCGTTCCAGGATGTAGTCCTGGCCGTCGAAGGTCTTGACCTCTTTCCCCTCGGCAATAACGGTGCCGACGCCGGTCTTGGTATAGAAGCCCGGGATGCCGCAGCCGCCGGCGCGCATCCGTTCGGCCAGCGTGCCCTGCGGGTTGAACTCCAACTCCAGCTCGCCCGACAGATACTGGCGCATGAACTCGGCGTTCTCGCCGACATAGCTGCTGATCATCTTGCGGATCTGGCGCGTGTCCAGCAGCTTGCCCAGCCCGAACCCATCCACGCCGCAGTTGTTGCTGGCGATGGTCAGGTCCTTGACCCCGCTTTTTACCAATGCGTCGATCAGCAGTTCGGGAATGCCGCAAAGGCCAAAGCCCCCCGCCGCGATCAGCATCCCGTCATGCAACAGCCCTTCGAGCGCCGCATCCGCATCGGGATAAACCTTCTTCGATCCTGTCATTCACCCGCCCCAGTCGAATTGATGGCCCGGACGGCATGGGTGCCGCCGCGTCGAGGGAAATCCTGTATCATGGCGGGGGAATGCTCTATCCGTAAAAATACGTATGCGGATAAGTAGCGCTGCCATCATGCCAAGCCCCCGATCCCATGTTGCGGCCAGGGATTACGACGCCCTGGCCTTCCAGAACGCGCCCGATGCCACGCTGGTCCTTGCGGACCGCGTGATCGTCAGGGCCAGCCTGATGGTGGAAACCGTCTTCGGCTGGACGCCGCAGGACCTGGAAGGCCAATCCATGCGCGTCCTTTACCCCGGCCAGACGGATTTCCAGCTGGTGGGCGAACGGGCGCGAAAGGCGATGCAGGAAAGGCCCTTCTATCAGGACGAACGCTTCATGCGGCGCAAGAACGAACGGATCGTCTGGATGGAGGGCAGGGGCCGGACGATGGACCAGGACGACCCGCATCGCCTGGCGGTCTGGACCTACCGGCCGCTGGACAGTCCCGTGGCCGATGGCGGCCCGCTGACGCCCACGGAAAAGCGCATCGCCCGCTATCTGGTCAACGGGTTCACCAGCAAGGAGATCGCCAAGTCCTTGGCCTGTTCCCCCCGCACGGTCGAGGTGCATCGCGCCAACATGATCCGCAAGATGGGCGTGCGAAACAGTTCCGAACTGGTCGGAAGGCTGCTGGATACGGGGGCGGGCGGCGCATGACTGCGCATGCCTGCGGGGCCTGCGGCGACGGGGGCAACAACCCCGCCGCCCCTGTCGTTAAGCCTTGCCAGCCGCCTTCGGCGCGGCCTTCTTCGCGGCAGGCTTCTTGGCAGCGGGTTTTTTCTCGGCAGCCTTGGCCTTGGACGCGGCCTTCTTTTTGACAGGCGACTTGCCGGCCTTGGCGGCAATCAGTTCAAGCGCCTGCTCGACCGTCAGATCCTCGGGGGTGACGTCTCGGGGCAGGGTCGCATTGACCTTTTCCCATTTGACATAAGGACCATAGCGGCCGTTCATCACCTGGATCGCACCGCCGCTGGGATGATCGCCCAACTCGCGTAGCGGCGCAGCGGCCGCTGCCCTGCCACGGGTCTGCTTGGCGGCCAGAACCTCGACCGCGCGGTTCATGCCGATGGTGAAGACCTCGTCCACCTCGGGCAGGTTCGCGTATTTCGACCCGTGCTTCACATAGGGGCCAAAGCGGCCGATGCCGGCCTCGATCAACTCGCCATCCTCGGGGTGGTTGCCCACGGGACGCGGCAGCGACAGAAGCTGCACGGCCTTTTCCAAATCCAGCGATGCCGGGTTCCAGCCCTTGGGAAGCGAGGAACGCGGCGGCTTCGGGTTGTCCTCGGTCGCCTCGCCGCGCTGCACATAGGGACCGAAGCGCCCGGTCTTCAGGCTGATCGGGTCGCCGTTGTCCTCGCCCAGGACGCGATCGCCCACGGCCTCCTCTCCGTCGGGGGCCGAGATCGGGCGCGTATAGCGGCATTCGGGATAGTTGGAACAGCCGATGAAGGCGCCCCCAGACCGCGCCGTCTTCAGGTTCAGCCGACCCTTGCCGCAGACCGGGCATTCGCGCGGGTCGCCGCCATCCGCCCGCGGCGGATAAAGATGCGGGGCAAGGGTTTCGTCGATGGCATCCAGAACTTCGGTGATGCGCAGTTCCGACGTGCCTTCGAGCGCCTTCGAAAAATCTTTCCAGAAGCGCCCCAGAACCTCGCGCCAGACCAGGTCGCCTGCGCTGATCTCGTCCAGTTCGTTTTCCAGATCCGCCGTGAAGTCATAGCTGACATAGCGCGGGAAATACTTGGTCAGGAAGATCGTGACCAGGCGCCCCTTGTCCTCGGGGATCAGACGGTTCTTGTCCTTGCGGACATATTCACGGTCCTGAATCGTGGTGACGATGCTGGCATAGGTGGAGGGGCGGCCGATGCCCAGTTCCTCCATCCGCTTGACCAGCGTGGCCTCGGTATAGCGGGGGGGCGGCTGGGTGAAGTGCTGGCGGGCGGCGACGGCGGCCGTGTCGTTCAGCAGCAGGCCGGGGGCGGCGCGCTGTCCGGCAGGCGCGGCGGGAACCGGGTCGTCCTTGTCGCGGGCCTTGGTGAACTCGGCCTCGAAGGCCTTGCCGACCAGCTTCGCGGCCTCGCCCTGCTGGATCGCGGGCAGCCGGGCGCTGTCTTCGCCGTCGTCGTCGTCGCGTCCCTGGTCATAGACCCGCAGGAAGCCGTCGAACAGGATCACCTGGCCCGTTGCGCGCAGGCCCACCTGGTTGTCGGGGCTGGCGATCTCGACCGTCGTTCGCTCCATGCGCGCGGCTTCCATCTGGCTGGCGATGGTGCGCTTCCAGATCAGGTCATAGAGTTTCCGCTGATCGTCCGCGCTGACCTTCAGCTTGTCGGGCGACAGCATCATGTCAGTCGGGCGGATACATTCATGCGCTTCCTGCGCGTTCTTGGCCTTGTTCTTGTACATCCGCGGGCTGGAGGGGACGTACTTGTCGCCGAACTTGGCCTTG
>JAPSIP010000233.1 GCA_031178645.1 Paracoccus sp. (in: a-proteobacteria)
GACATCGAATACCGCCAGGAAGGCCGCTATGTCGAGGAAGTGCGCCTGACCAACGTGCCGGGCTTCCTTCACGCCGAGGGGCTGACCGCAGAGGTCGAGGGCATGGGCGAGATCGTGGTGGACGTGGCCTATGGCGGCAATTTCTATGCCATCGTCGAGCCGCAGAAGAACTTTCGCGACATGGCCGACCACACGGCGGGCGAGTTGATCGGCTGGTCGCCGAAACTGCGCGCGGCGCTGAACGCGAAATACGATTTTGTTCATCCCGAACATCCGGCGATCAACGGCCTGTCGCATATCCTCTGGACCGGCAAGCCGACCCAGCCCGGGGCGCATGCGCGCAATGCGGTTTTCTACGGCGACAAGGCCATCGACCGCAGCCCCTGCGGCACCGGCACCTCGGCCCGGATGGCGCAGCTGGCGGCCCGTGGCAAGCTGGCGGTAGGCGACGAATTCCACCACGAATCCATCATCGGCAGCATCTTCAAGGGCCGGGTCGAGGCCGCGACGACTGTCGCGGGCCGGGACGCGATCATCCCGTCCATCGCCGGGTGGGCGCGCCAGACCGGGCTGAACACCATCTATATCGACGCCGAGCGCGACCCCTTCGCCCACGGCTTCGTGGTCAAGTAAACGGCCCCCTGAAAGGAACCCCATGCGCTCTCGTTTCTCCATTTCCGTGATCGGCTGCCATGCCGAGGGCGAGATCGGCGATGTCATCATCGGCGGCGTGCTGCCCCCGGCGGGCGCCACGATGATGGAGCGGATGATCGCGATGGAACGCGACCACGACCATATCCGCCGCCTGCTGATCTGCGAGCCGCGCGGATCGGTCGCGCGCCACGTCAACCTGTACGTGCCGCCCATCTCCCCCGGCTGCGCGGCGGGCGCCATCGTGATGGAGCCTACGGAATACGTCCCCATGTCGGGGTCGAACACGATCTGCATCGCCACGGTCCTGCTGGAAACCGGCATGGTGCCGATGGTCGAACCCGTGACCCGCTTCAAGCTGGACATGCCCGGCGGCGTGATCGAGGTGACGGCGGACTGCCAGGGCGGCAAGTGCCGGTCCGTCACCTTCCGCAACGCCCCGACCTTCGCCGCCGTGCTGGACGGCGCGTTGGAGGTCGAGGGCCACGGGACCATCCCCCTGGACATCGCCTACGGCGGCATGTTCTTCGGCATCGTCGACGCGCAGGCCTTGGGTTTCCAGATCCGCCCCGACGAGGCCCGCGACTTGGCAATCCTGGGCGAGAAGATCCGCAAGGCCGCGCGGGACCAGTTCGACGTGGTCCATCCCGATTTCCCGAATGTGCGGGGCGTGTCCATCGTGCAGTTCGCCATGCCCTTCGGGGGCAGCGGCCAGGTGGCGCGCAACACCTGCATCGTGGCGCCGGGGCGGTCGGACCGCTCGCCCACCGGGACCGGCACCTCGGCCCGGATGGCGGTGCTGCAGGCGCGGGGGCTGATGGGGCAGGGCGACGTGCTGATCCACGAATCCATCATCGGGTCGCGTTTTACCGGCAAGATCCTCGAGGTCCGGCAGGACGGCGGGCGCACCAGCATCATCCCGCAGATCACCGGGCGGGCCTGGATCACGGGGCAGCACAGCTACTATCTCGACCCCGAGGATCCCTGGCAGGCGGGCTATATGCTGTCCGACACCTGGGGCGTCACGCCGACGCTGAAGCAATGACCGCGCTGTCGATCCTGCCGGGCAAGGCCGAGGGGCCGGTGGTCGCATCCGCCGAACCGCTCAGCTTCTGGGGCGGCGTCGATCCGGCGACGGGGCGGGTCATCGACGTCCACCATCCGCTGCACGGGCAGGCGATCACCGGCGCGGTGCTGATGATGCCGTCCACGCGCGGATCCTGCACCGGGTCGGGCGTGCTGCTGGATCTGGTCCTGTCGGGTCGCGGCCCGGCGGCGCTGATCTTCTCGGAACCCGAGGATGTCGTGACCCTGGGCGCCCTGATCGCGTCCGAGATGTTCGGCCATGCCCTGCCGGTCCTGCGCCTGCCGCCCGACGATTTCGCGGCCCTGGCGCGCGAAACCCACGCCCGGATTGGCGCCGATACCATCACGGCGGGCGCCCTGTCGCTGCCCGTCCTGCCGCCCGCCACGGCCTCGCTGGACCTGACCAACGACGACCGCGCGATCTTGGCGGGCCGGGACGGAGAGGCGGCAGCCCAGGCCATGCGGATCATCTGCGCCATGGCGGCCCAGCAGGGGGCGGCGCGGCTGATCGACGTTACGCAGGCCCATGTGGACGGCTGCATCTATGCCAGCCCCGCCAACCTGACCTTCGCGCAGAAGATGGTCTCGTTGGGGGCAAGGGTCCGCGTGCCGACCACGATGAACGCGATCTCGGTGGACCGAGAGAATTGGCGCGCCCAGGGGGTGCCGCCCAGCTTCGGCGGACCTGCGCAGCACCTGGCCGATGCCTATGTCGCGATGGGCTGCCGGGCGACCTTCACCTGTTCGCCCTATCTGCTGGACAGCGCGCCGGGCATGGGCGAGGCGGTCGCCTGGGCGGAATCGAACGCCGTGATCTATGCCAACAGCGTGCTGGGCGCGCGGACGGCCAAGCACCCGGATTTTCTGGACCTCTGCATTGCCGTGACCGGCCGGGCCCCATTGTCGGGCGTCTATCTGTATGAACAGCGGGCGGCGCGGCGCATCATCGACATCGACCTGCCCCATGCGCCCGACGATGCCTTCTGGCCGCTGATCGGCTGGCTGGCGGGTAGGCTGTCGCCCGACCGCATCCCGCTGCTGCGCGGCCTGGCCCCGGCCCGGCCGAACGCCGACGCGCTGAAGGCGCTGTGCGCGGCCTTCGGCACCACATCCGCCGCACCCATGCTGCATGTTCAGGGTGTCACGCCCGAGGCGGGCCATGTCGCCCCCGATGCCGACCGGCACCGGATCACGGCTGCCGACATGGCCGAGGGGTGGCACCTGCTGAACGACGCCCCGGTAGGGATCGACCTGGTGGCCCTGGGCAGCCCCCATGCCTCCCTGTCCGAATGCCGCGCCCTGGCGGACGGGCTGGCGGGCCGCCGGGTGCAGATCCCGACCATCGTCACGGCAGGTCGCGACACGATCGCCCGCGCGCGGGACCAAGGCGTGCTGGACCGGCTGGAAGGGGCGGGGGTGCAGGTGCTGCCTGACCTTTGCTGGTGTTCGATCTCTCGCCCGGTGTTCCCGGAACGGACACGGACCCTGATGACCAATTCGGGGAAATACGCCCATTACGGGCCGGGCCTGTCGGGATGCGCAGTCCGCTTCGGCAATCTGGACCAGTGCATCGCGGCGGCGCTGACCGGGCAGGCCGCAAAGGACCTG
>JAPSIP010000234.1 GCA_031178645.1 Paracoccus sp. (in: a-proteobacteria)
ATGCAGCCGACATTTCGAGGAAGGCACTCGCCGCGGCCAAGGCTGCCGAATACGGCGAGTGGGCCTTGAGGAATACGGGCAGGACGAGGCGGGCCTTGAGGTCGCGTTCCGCACTGCGCGCGCCGAGGCCAAGGCAGCATTCGGCAACCCCGACGTCTATATCGAGAAATACCTCCAGAAGCCGCGCCACATCGAGATTCAGGTTTTCGGCGACGGCAAGGGCCGTGCCGTCCATCTGGGCGAACGCGACTGTTCCCTGCAGCGCCGCCACCAGAAGGTGCTCGAGGAAGCCCCCGGCCCCGCCATCAGCGCCGAGGAACGCGCCCGCATCGGCAAGGTCTGTGCCGATGCCGTGGCCCGGATCGGCTATGCGGGGGCGGGAACCATCGAGTTCCTGTACGAGGACGGCGAGTTCTACTTCATCGAGATGAACACCCGCCTGCAGGTCGAACACCCCGTGACCGAGGCAATCTTCGGCGTGGACCTGGTCCGTCAGCAGATCCTGGTCGCAGCCGGTCAGGAAATGGAGTTCCGGCAAGAGGATCTTTCGATCCGCGGCCATTCCATCGAGGTCCGGATCAATGCGGAGAAGGTGCCGGGCTTCTCGCCCTGCCCCGGCCGAATCACGCAGTACCACGCGCCGGGCGGGTTGGGCGTGCGCATCGACAGCGCGCTTTACGACGGCTACTCGATTCCCCCCTATTATGACAGCCTGATCGGCAAGCTGATCGTACATGGCCGCGACCGCCCCGAGGCCCTGGCCCGCCTGGAACGCGCCTTGGGAGAATTGATCGTGGACGGCATCGACACCACGGTTCCGCTGTTCACCGCGCTGTTGCAGGAACCCGACATCCGGTCGGGCAACTATTCGATCCACTGGCTGGAACGCTGGCTGGATCAGAAATTCGGCTGAGGCCGGAGGGTGCTAACGCCCGCGCAGCTGCTGAAAGGCTATGCGCAGGGCGTCTTTCCCATGGCCGAAAGCGCCTATGACACGCGCCTGTATTGGTTCGACCCGCCGCTGCGCGGGATCCTGCCGGTGGGCGGCGTGCATGCCTCGCGGTCGCTGTTGCGCGATCTGCGGCGGGGCGGCTGGACGGCGCATCTGGACGGGGATTTCGAGGCCGTGGTGGCCGCCTGCGCGGATCGCGACACGACCTGGATCAATGCGCCGCTGGCCCGTCTTTATTCCCAGCTGCACCGGGCGGGCCGCGCCCATGCGCTTGAAATCCGCCATGACGGCAGGTTCGCGGGCGGCATCTTCGGGGTCACGATCGGGGCGGCCTTCTTCGGGGAATCCATGGCCTCGGCCCGGACGAATGGGTCCAAGATGGCGCTGTTGTGGATGTCCAGCCAGCTCGCGCGCTGCGGCTTTACCTTGTTCGACACGCAGTTCCTGACGCCGCATCTGGAACGCATGGGCGGTCGGGAAATTCCGCGCGCGCAATATCGTGCGCTGCTGGCCGATGCCCTGCCCCGGCAGGCCGACCTGCTGTCGGCCCCGTTGCCGGACGCGGATCAGCTTTGGCAGGAAATCACCCAGACATCATAGCGCCGGTCATCTAACGCCGACAGCGCGGGGGAAGACGCGATCATCCAGCCGCTGAACAAGGTCACGTTCTGCGACGTGTCCGTGATCGTCAGTTGGGCATAGGCGTCCGAACTAGGATCACCGGCCGGGTACCGGCATTCGCCCAGCCGGACCTGCAGCCGTCCGTAACGCACGGCCTCGCCCACCTCGACCGGCAGATCGGTCGTGCGGCCCGAAATCTTGTCCAACCCGCGCAGCAGGGCGCCATCGGCCCGTGCAACCTCTTGCGCAGCGGCCGGGGCGGCTAGGGCCAGCAGGACCAGCAAGGACCGGATCACGAGTTTTCCTCGTCCTGGGACTGGCTGTCCACGAACTTCATCATCAACTGCAGCAGGCTGACGGCCCCTTGCACATCCTCGATCTCGTCGCCGGGGGAAAGGTTATCAGGGCTGCCGCCCGGCTGGATGAGGATATAGGCCCCGCCCAGCAGGCCATCCGACTGGATCAGCGCGGCGCTGTCCGAAGGAAGCGCGATATGGGCAGGAAGCGTCAGCCGCGCATCGGCCATATAGGTTTCTGGATTAAGCGCCACGTCCGAGACGCGCCCTACCGGCACCCCGGCCAGCCGCACCTCGGTTCCGACCGCAACCCCATCGACGTCGGGAAAGGATGCGCGGACCTCGTAACCCGCTTCCCGGGAAAAGTCAGTGCCGAACCCCCAGGCCAGAAACCCTGCGGCAACGACCAGAAAAACAGTTCCGGCCAGAAGCTCTGCCCGGTGCTCTGCCCCTGCAGACATCTACTCAGGCTGCCAGGCGTCGTAGTCACTGCGCGCGGGCTGTTCCGCACGATAAAGCGATCCTTCGGGATAATAGGCGCCCACGGTCCCGGTCGGATTCTCTCGATGCGGCTTTTCCCATGACTTGTGGGCTAGCGGGGCCTTGGTCGGCGGTTCGTCCCAGGTATAGTGCAGCCAGCCATGCCATTCCGGGCTGACCCGGCTTGCCTGCGATTCGCCGCTGAAGATCACCCAGCGGCGCGATCCGTCCTTGTTCTGGTAGAAGATATTGCCCTCGGCATCCTCGCCGACCTTTATGCCGTTCCGCCAGGTCCAGAACTGGGTGTTGACGGTCTGGCTGTTCCACCAGGTCAGGGCGCGGAGCAAGAAAGACATGGGGCTGGAACCTCTTATTCGTGGCTGCCGCAGATATGGCCCAAACTGCATCCAAGATCCAGCCTGCCCGGCTGGCAACCCGTAGATAAACTTGCCCACCGCGCCCGGTGCAGAGGTTACCGAAACGTTTCAACCGCGTCAGAAACCGGCAAAGCGGGGCGCAGGGGACATGGGCAGACACCCCTGCAAGCCCCGTTGCCTCAGCTAGCCGAGGCGGCCTCCTTCTTGGGGTCCGCATGGATCAGCAAGGGCTTCGCGACGGCATTGTCGACCGCTTCCTCGTTCACCACAACCTCTTCGACGCTGTCCAAGCCCGGCAGTTCGAACATGGTATCCAACAGGATATCTTCCATGATCGACCGCAAACCCCGCGCGCCGGTCTTGCGCTTGATGGCGCGCTTGGCGATAGCCTGCAGGGCGTCTTCGGTGAACGTCAGTTGAACGCCTTCCAGATCGAACAGGCGCTGATACTGCTTGACCAGGGCGTTCTTCGGCTTGGTGAGGATGATGGTCAGGGCTTCCTCATCAAGGTCGGTCAGGGTTGCGATGACTGGTAGACGGCCGACGAACTCCGGGATCAGGCCGAATTTCAGCAGATCCTCGGGCTCCAGCTCCTTGAACAGCTCGCCCACGCCGC
>JAPSIP010000235.1 GCA_031178645.1 Paracoccus sp. (in: a-proteobacteria)
CCCGTTCGCGCAACTTCCGCACCGCGACCCAGGCCGTGGACAAGGCAAACCAGTACGCCACCCGCGACCGCAAGAACCGCAAGCGCAACTTCCGCGCGCTGTGGATCCAGCGGATCAACGCGGCCGTCCGCCTGGTGGACGCCGAAATGACCTATTCGCGCTTCATCAACCTGCTGGCGAAAGCCGGGATCGAGGTTGACCGCAAGGTTCTGGCCGACCTGGCCGTGAACGAACCCGATGCGTTCGGCGCGATCGTGGAAAAAGCGAAAGCCGCTGCCTGATCCATTCGGGCAAGCCGGTATCTGGGCCAGTGCGTCGATGACGTGCTGGCCTTTTTCGTTCCTGGCGTTGTGCTGGGGGTTGCGGCTTCCTATCCTTTTTGGATGACCATCCATCAAGCGCCGCACAATCATACCCGCGAACCCGTGAAAGTGGCGCTTGCCCGGCAGCCGCTGGGGATCGTCGGCACCGCCCTGACCGCGCGGCGCAACCTGCTGGAACTGATCCCGCAGATCGCCACCCGGCAGCCGATCGTGTCAGGCAAGACGGGCGTGCGCTTTCACATGGTCATGGACCCGCCGACGCTGCGCCATATCCTCAAGGACCGGGTCGAGGATTATCCGAAATCAAACGTCACCAAGCTGATCCTGGAACCCGCCATCGGCGACAGCCTGTTCGTGGCCGAGGGCGCGCAATGGCGATGGCAGCGCCGTGCCGTGGCACCCGCCTTTGCCCTGCGCCATGTCGAGGGGCTTGGCCCAGTCATGACGGCCGCGGCCGAGGCCTCGTCCCGCCGTCTTGCAGCGGCGCGCGGCCCGGTGGACCTGTTCAGTGAAACGGTGGCCGCGACCTTCGAGGTGATCTCGGACGTGACCTTGTCGGGCGACCGGGCCTTCGACCGGGACGCGGTGCATCATGCCATCGACGGCTATATCGCGCAGACGGCCAAGGTTTCGCTGCTGGATGTGATGGGCCTGCCGGGATGGATACCCCGTCCGGGCCGCATGTTCTCTCGCCCCGGTTTGAACCGGATGAAGGACATCGCCGACCGGGCCATCGACGCGCGCGCGGCAGAGCCGCGGATCGACGGGGCGCCCGACCTTCTGGATCTGCTGCTGGATGCGAGCGATCCCGAAACGGGCCGCGCCATGACGCGGGACGAATTGCGCGACAACCTGCTGACCTTCATCGTCGCGGGGCACGAGACGACGGCCCTGACCCTGGCATGGGCGCTGTATCTTTGCGCCTTCGATCCGGGCATCCAGGACCGCGCCGCGACCGAAGCGCAGTCGGCCCTCGGCGACCGGGCCGCGACGGCGGCCGACCTGCCGCGCCTGCCGCTGATCCAGCGGATAGTGTCCGAGGCGCTGCGGCTTTACCCCCCGGCCGCCTTCCTGTCGCGCACGGCGCAGGTCGCGGACCGCCTGTGTGGCCGAGAGGTTCTGCCCGGCGATACGGTGATGCTGCCGATCTATGCGCTGCACCGCCATCATCTGCTGTGGGATCGCCCCGATGCCTTCGACCCGGACCGCTTCCTGACCACCCCCGACCGCTATGCCTATCTGCCCTTCGGCGCCGGGCCGCGCATCTGCATCGGCGCCAGCTTCGCGCTGCACGAGGCCGTCATCATCCTTGCCACACTTCTGGCGCGCTTCCGGTTCGACCGGATACAAGGCCGCAACCCCCAGCCGCGGATGATCCTGACCCTGCGCCCGCACGGAGGTGTCTGGCTGAAGGTCACGCCGCGCTGACACGCGCTTTGGGCCTGCGTGCAACAGTTCGGCCACGAAACCGTTAAGGCCTGAGGCGGGCAGTTCACGCGCGTGTTACACTCGCGTGGATTGAAGAACCAGGAGCGCGGCATGAACACCATCATCGACTTCTTGAACAACATCTTCTGGGGCTATGTCCTGATCTACGGGCTGATCGCGGTCGGGATCTATTTCACCGTATCGCTGGGCTTCATCCAGTTCCGCCATTTCCTTGAAATGTTCCGCTGCGTTGCCGGCTCGCGTTCGGGCGACCGCGACGGCATCTCGCCCTTCCAGGCGCTTACCGTTTCGCTGGCCAGCCGGGTCGGCACGGGCAACATCGCTGGCGTGGCGGTGGCCCTGACGCTGGGCGGGCCGGGTGCGATCTTCTGGATGTGGGTGGTGGCGACCGTGGGCATGGCTACGGCCTATGCGGAATCGACGCTGGCGCAGCTTTACAAGGTCCACGGACCCGACGGCATGTATCGCGGCGGCCCGGCCTTCTACATTGCCAACGGCCTGCGCCAGCCCTGGCTTGCGGCGGTCTTCGCGGTGGCCCTCATCCTGGCCTTCGGGATGATCTTCAACGCCGTGCAGGCCAATTCGATTGCCGAGGCCGTCGAAGGCGCCTTCGGGATTGAAAAATGGATTGTCGGTCTTGGAGTCGCGGCGCTGACGGCAGTCATCATCTTCGGCGGCATTCCCCAGATCGCCCGTTTCGCGGAATTCGTGGTGCCTTTCATGGCGGGCGCCTATCTGCTGGCCGCGATCGTCGTCATCGCCACAAACCTGTCCGAGGTGCCGGGCCTCCTGGGCATGATCGTCGCCAACGCCTTCGGCTTCCAGGAAGCCGCCTGGGGCGTGACCGGCGGCGTCATGGCGGCGGCGCTGAACGGCATCAAGCGCGGCCTCTTTTCGAACGAGGCGGGCATGGGCTCGGCCCCCAACATCGCGGCGGTCGCGGTGCCCAATCCGCACCATCCGTCCAGCCAGGGATTCGTGCAGGCCCTTGGCGTCTTCATCGACACGATCCTGGTCTGCACCGCGACGGCTATCATGATCCTGCTGTCCGGGGCGATCCCCTCGGCCGAACTGACAGGCACGGCGCTGACGCAAAGCGCCCTGACGGAACATTTCGGATCCTTTGGCGGCATCTTCGTGGCGATCGCGATCTTCTTCTTCGCCTTCACCTCGATCATCGGCAATTACAGCTATGCCGAAAACTCGGTTGTCTACCTGGGCGGGGGCAAGACCGGCATCATCATCCTGCGCTGCGTCGCGCTGGCGATGGTGGTCTGGGGGTCGATCCAGGCGGTGACCACGGTCTTCAATTTCGCCGATGCCAGCATGGGCCTGATGGCAACGATCAACCTGATCGCCATCGTCCTGCTGTCCCGCACCGTCATCAAGGTGACGCGCGATTACGTGGCGCAGCGCAAGGCGGGCCGGCAGCCGACCTTCCATATCGGCGACCATCCCGAACTGGACCTTGGCGTGAACCGCGAAATCTGGAAATAGCCCTGCCGCCTTGGCCGCCAACGGCGCGGCCAAGGCTTTTCCCCCGTGTCCACAAATTTCGACATTC
>JAPSIP010000014.1 GCA_031178645.1 Paracoccus sp. (in: a-proteobacteria)
AGCCCGATGCGGGGTCCGATCCCGCCGGCATGAAGACCCGCACGAAGACATCCGCGATGGGGCTGTTGGAAATCCACATCTTCGCGCCGTTCAGCACATAGCCACCGTCGGTCTTCTTCGCGCGGGTCTTCATGCCGGCGGGATCGGACCCCGCATCGGGCTCGGTCAGGCCAAAGCAGCCGATGAACTCGCCCGTGGCCAGCTTGGGCAGGTATTTGTGCTTCTGATCCTCGCTGCCATAGGCCTCGATCGGGAACATCACCAGCGACGACTGGACCGAGGCCATGGAGCGGTATCCGCTGTCGATCCGCTCGATTTCCCGCGCGACCAGGCCGTAGGAGACGTAAGATGCGCCGACCCCGCCATAGGCATCGTCCACGGTAACGCCCAGCAGGCCCGCCGCGCCCATCTCACGAAAGATCTCGGGGTCGGTCGTCTCGTTCAGATAGGCGTCGGTGACGCGCGGGGCCAGGCGGTCGGCGGCAAAGGCCGCGGCGCTGTCGCGGATCATCCGTTCCTCTTCGCTCAGCTGGTCGTTCAGCAGGAAGGGATCGGCCCAGTCGAAGGCGGCGCCCTTGTGGGATATGGTGGACATGCGGTGTCTCCTGTGTTGGCGGCAGCATAGTCATTTGCCAGGCGCATCGAAAATGATAAATCTCACTTATTCCATGCAGGGGATGAATGTCTTGCGGATCAGGCGATACCTTCCCAACCTCAGCCTGCTGCTGGCCTTCGACGGGGTGATGCGGCATGGGTCGGTGACGGCCGCGGCGCAGGAACTGGGCCTGACGCAAAGCACCGTCAGCCGCCTGATCCAGACGCTGGAGGACCAGATGGGCCAGCCGCTGTTTTCGCGCCACCGCCGCCGCCTGGTCCCGACCCAGGGGGCCACGCGCTATCACGCCGACATCTCGGCCGCGCTTGACCTGATCCAGCGGGGCGGCATGTCGCTGATCGCCAACCCCGAAGGCGGCAGCCTGGATCTGGCGGTGCTGCCGACCTTCGGCACCCGCTGGCTGGCCCCGCGCCTGCCGGGCTTCATGGCCCGCCATCCCGGCATCATGGTGAACCTGACCACGCGCTTCCAGCCGGTGGCCTTCAGCAGCGAACCCTTTGACGCCGCGATCATCTATCGCCCGGACGCAGGGCCGGACGCCAACAGCCTGAAGCTGTTCGACGAAAGCCTGACCGCCTGCGCCAGCCCGGCCTTCCTGGACGCGCATCCGGTGGGCGATGCCGGCGATCTGGCGGGGCTGGTCCTTCTGCACCTGCAAACCCGGCCCAATGCCTGGGCCGACTGGTTCCGGGGCCAGGGCAGGGGGGCCGCGCCTTCGGGCGGCATGGTCATGGACCAGTTTTCCATGATGATCCAGGCAGCGATCTCGGGGCTGGGGGTGGCGCTTCTGCCGGACTATCTGGCCCGCCAGGAAATCGCCGAAGGGCATCTGCTGCCCGTCCTGCGCCCTGCCGTTCCGGGGCGCGGGGGCTATTGCCTGGTCTGGCCCGGCAGCCGGATGGAATCCCGCCCGCTGGTCCATTTCCGCGACTGGCTGGCGGCCGAGGTCGCGGGCTGAACCTGCCGCCCCCGCGACTTCAAGCAGTTGTGACCGACGCATCCTGTGCTAACGTAATGTCGATTTTTCGACAACAGGGACAAGCACAATGAAATTCACATCGCTGTTTGCGGCCTTCGCCGTCGCCGCCACGCTGGGCCAGGGTGCCGCCGCGCAGGAGATGTCGTTCTTCCGCATCGGCACGGGCGGCACGGCGGGCACCTATTACCCGATCGGCGGCCTGATCGCGAACGCCATCTCGAATCCGCCGGGATCGCGCGCCTGCGAGGATGGCGGTTCCTGCGGCGTGCCGGGGCTGGTGGCCACCGCCGTCGCCTCGAACGGGTCGGTGGGCAATGTCAACGCCATCAACGGCGGCGCGATGGAAGCGGGCTTCAGCCAGTCCGACGTGGCCTATTGGGCACAGACCGGCACCGGGCTGTGGGAAGGCCAGCCCGCCGTGGACAAGCTGCGGCTGATCGCGAACCTGTATCCCGAAAGCATCCACCTTGTCGCGCGCGCCGATGCCGGCATCGAGACCGTGGCGGATCTGGCGGGCAAGCGCGTGTCGCTGGACGAACCCGGTTCAGGGACGCTGGTCGATGCCAAGATCATCCTTGAAGCCTATGGCCTGTCGGAAGCCGACATCACCCCCGAATACCTCAAGCCCGACCAGGCGGCCGACCGGATGCGCGACGGGGCGATGGACGCCTTCTTCTTCGTGGGCGGCTTCCCCGCGGGCGCCATTGCGGAACTGGCCAGCCAGCATGACGTGAAGATGGTCCCCATCACCGGCCCCGAAGTGGACAAGCTTCTGGAAACCTATAACTTCTTCGCCGCCGACAACCTGCCTGCCGGAACCTATGAAGGCCAGGAGGCCGATGTCGCGACGATCTCGGTCGGCGCGCAACTGGTCACCTCGGCCGACCAGCCCGAGGAACTGATCTACGGCATCACCAAGGCGCTGTATAACGAGAACACCCAGAAGCTGTTCGCGGCGGGCCATGCCAAGGGCAAGCAGATCACGCTGGACAGCGCGACGGCGGGCGCGGGCATCCCGTTCCATCCGGGCGCGGAGCGGTTCTACAAGGAAGCGGGCAAGCTTCAGTAAGCGCGGGTCCCGATCCGGTTCGAAGGACGCGGGCCAGGGTCCGCGTCCTTTTTCCGTTCCCTGCAATCCAGGAATGACGAATGTCTGACACCTCACGCCACCTGTCCGAAGCGGAACTGCGCGCCATCGAGGAGGAGTACGACCCCGAGGCCCGCTTCCGCACAGTCCTGCGCCCCATCGCGATCCTGACGGCGGTGATCCTGTTCCTGCTGTCGGCCTATCACTTCTATACGGCGGGCTTCGGCATCCCGCGGGCGACCACCCATCGCGGGCTGCACATGGGCGTGTCGCTGTTCGTGGTCTTCCTCAGCTTCGCGGCCTTCAACAGCGGGCGCCACAAGACCACGGGCTTCGCCATCCTGGGCATCCCGGTCTATGACTGGCTGTTCGCCATCGCCGGGGCGGTCAGTTCCTTCTATGTCCCCTGGATCTATGACCAGCTGGCCTTCCGCGTCGGCAACCCGATGACCCTGGACATCGTCATGGGCACCCTGCTGCTGGTCACGCTGATGGAGGCCGTGCGCCGGTCGATGGGCTGGCCCCTGCCGGTGATCGCGTTGCTGTTCATCGCCTATGCCTATTGGGGCCAGTCGATGCCCGGCATCCTGGTCCATCCCGGCGCGGACTGGAACACGATCATCAACCACCTGTACCTGACCTCGCAGGGGATCTATGGCACCGCGCTTGGGGTGATCGCGACCTATGTGTTCCACTTCGTCCTGTTCGGGGTGATGGCGCAGAAGATCGGCCTGGGGCAGTTGTTCATCGACCTGGCGACCGCGCTGACCGGCCGCTTTGCGGGCGGGCCCGCCAAGGTGTCGGTCGTGTCCTCGGCGATGCTGGGCACGATCTCGGGTTCGTCCATCGCCAATACGGTGACCACGGGCGCGCTGACCATTCCGGCGATGATCAAGATCGGCTTCCGCCGCCATTTCGCCGCCGCGGTCGAGGCCGCGTCGTCCACCGGCGGGCAGATCACGCCGCCGGTGATGGGCGCCGTGGCCTTCCTGATGGTGGAATACCTGGGGATCCCGCTGCGCACGATCCTGATCGCGGCCATCGTCCCGGCCTTCATGCATTTCTTCGGCGTTCTGGTGCAGGTCCATCTGGAAGCCAAGCGCCTTGGCATCCGTGGCCTTCGGGCCGAGGAACTGCCCAAGGCCGGCAAGGTCCTGCGCGAGGGCTGGCTGTCGGTCGCGCCGCTGATCCTGCTGGTCTGGATGCTGATGTCGGGCCGCACGCCCTTCCTGTCGGCCTTCTGGGCGATCGCCGCCTGCATGGCCGTTTACCTGATCCAGCGGGTCATGGCCTCGGGCGTGGTGGGCGGCATCAAGGAAACCGTGCTCGGCATCTTCGACGGCTTCGTGGCGGGGGCGCGGCAGTCCCTGTCGGTGACGGCTGCCGCTGCCCTTGTGGGCGTCGTCATCGGCATCGTCACGCTGACCGGGGTGGGCTTCAAGATCGCCTTCATGGTGACCTCGGTCGCCGCCAGTGCGGCGGGCGATTTCCACGCCTTCCTGGGCTTCCTGCCGTTCGAGCTGTTCAGCATCGAGACACTGACCCTGCTGTTCACGCTGGTGATGACCGCCGTGGTCTGCATCCTGATGGGCTGCGGCGTGCCCACGACCGCCAACTATATCATCATGGTGGCCGTGGCCGCGCCCGTGCTGGGGATGATGAACGTGGAACCCATGGTGGCCCATTTCTTCGTCTTCTACTTCGGGGTGCTGGCGGATGTGACGCCGCCCGTGGCGCTTGCCGCCTATGCGGGGGCGGGGATCGCGGGGGCCAACGGCTTCAAGGCGGGCAACACGGCCTTCCGGCTGTCGATGGGCAAGGCGCTTGTGCCCTTTGTCTTCGTCTTCTCGCCGTCCCTGCTGATCGTGACGCAGGGATTCACGCTGCCCGATTTCCTGCTGGCCTTCACCGGGGCGGTCCTGGGGATCGTCGCGCTGTCGGTGGCCATCACGAACTGGCTGTTCGCCCCCCTCTGGGTGATCGAGCGGATCGCCCTGGTCCTGGCCGCCCTGCTGCTGATCGCGCCCGAGCCGGTTTCGACCGCAATCGGCTTTGCGATCCTGGCGGCGGTGACGGCGCGGCAATACCTGGCCACTCGCGACGCCCCGGCGGCCCCGGCCCGCTGATCAAGAACCCGGCTGGCGGGCAGCCCCGCCTGCCAGCCGGAAATCAGGCCACCTCGATCGTGACGCGCGCCCTTTCCCCGCCAAGGGCCGCGAAGGCCCGCTGGCGGCAGGTCAGGACCAGGATCTGCTGGTCCTGCGCCACGCGGTGGAGCGCGGTGAACATCGCCTCGATCCGGTCGTCGTCGCTGTGGACCAGGGCGTCGTCCAGGATCACCGGCACCTGGGTGCCCGCCCGCGCGAAGAGCCGCGCAAAGGCCAGCCGGGTCAGGATCGCCACCTGTTCCCGCGTGCCACCCGACAGGATGTCCAGGGCCTCGGCCTGGCCGTCGCGGGTCAGCACGGCGGGCAGCAGGGTCTGGTCGTCGATGTCCAGCGTGGCGCCGGGATGGATCACCCCCAGCAGCGGCTGCAATTCGCGCAGCACCGGCCCAAGATAGGCGTCCCGCGCCTGGCGCCGCGCCTCGTCAAGCGCCTGGCGCAGGCGGGTCAGGGACTGCACCTCGGCCGCGTATCGCGCGGCGCGGGCCTGGGCGTCAGTCAGCTTGCCGCGCACCTCGTCCAGGTGTTCCTCGATGCCTTCATCGGCCAGGGTGCCGATGGATCCGTTCAGCATCGCCAGATCCTCGCGCAGCCGGTCGCGCTGCGCCTTGGCCTGGGCCGCGACGGACTGGGCGCGGGACAGGGCGGCACGGGCCATGTCCAGATCGGGGGCGGCCTGTTCCAGCCGCGCACATTCGGCCTGGGCATCGGACAGCCGGGACTGGTGGCCCGCGCGGGTATCGCGCAGATCGCGCAGCCGGGCCGTCAGCGCCGCCGGATCGCCTGCGTCAGCGGCCGCGGCCTCGTGGGTGCGGCGGGCGGCGGCAAGCGTGGCGGCGGCGGCGGCCCGAGCCTCGGAGGCGGCGCGCAGGGCCGACTGGGCCTCGGCGGCAGCGGCGCGGGCCCCATCCTCGGTCGCGGTGGCGGTGGCAAGGTCCGCTTCAAGGGCGGCGGGGTCGCCCGCGTCCTCGGCGCCCGCGCCGGCTTCCGCGACCGCCTGGGCATGGGCCTGGCGGAGGGTCTCCAGCCCGTCGGGGGCAAGCTGGGCCAGCAGAGCCTGGGCGCTGCGCAGGCTGTCGTCCAGCCGCTGCGCCTCGACCAGGCGGGCGCGGGCCTGGGCCAGATCCTCGGCCCCGCAGGCGGACAGCCGCTGCGCCAGCGTGGCCGCGGCCTTGTCCAGTTGTGCCCGGTCGCCGCCGGTCTGGGTGCCGGGGTCGATGCGCATGGTGCCGATGCCGGGCAGGTCGAAGTCGCGCGGGCCGGTCAGGCGGTGCGGGCCTTCGGATAGCTCGGCCCCGTCGGCGCGGATCCGCGTGGTGCCGGTATAGGCAAGGGACAGGCTGACCGACTGCGCGTCCAGGCGGGCCTCGGCCCGGTTCAGATCGTCGCTGGCCTGTTCGGCGGCGGCAAGGGCCTGCGGCGTCACCACCAGCAACCCGCGCTGCGCCCGCTGGGCCTCGATATCGGCGCGCAGGCGTTCGGCCTCGGCCAGGCTGCGGGCCAGGTGCGTGGCCCGGTCCTGCGCGGCGCGGGCCAGCCGCGCCCGCTGCGCCAGGGCCAGACGGTCGCGCAGGGCACGGGTGGCGGCCTCGGCATCCCGAAGGGCGGCGGCGGTGTCGCGTTCGGCCTGGGACAGCGTGGCGGTGCGGCTGTCGTGGCGGGCCGCATCCTCGGTCGCCGCAGCCAGGGCCTGGGCCGCGCGGGCGGCGCGGTCGGACAGGGTTTCCAGCCGCTCGATCTCGGCGCGCGCATTGTCGTCGGTGGCCTTGGCAAGGGCCAGGGCGCGCTGCGCCGCCCCCAGCCGGTCGGCATGGGCCTCGGCCTCGGCCAGGGCGGCGCGGGCGGCGGCCAGGGCCTCGGCGCGGCGCTGATCCTCGGCCGGGTCGTCCAGGGCTGCAAGCTGGCGCTGCGCCTCGCTGCGGCGGGACAGGTCGCCCGACAGGCGCGCGGCCTTGGCGGCAAGCTCGGCCTCTTCGGCGCGCAGGGCCTCGGCCTCGGCCTCGGCCCGCGCCCATTCGCCGCCCGCCTTGGGACGCCCGGTCGCGGTGGCAAGCTGGCCCAAGGCATCGCCGACCCGTGCCACCACGCCGTCCAGCCTGCGCCCGCCGGTCATCATCTCGATTTCCCCCGCGACCGAGGACAGCAGATCCCGCCGCGCCGACAGCGCCCGTTCGCGGTCGGACTTGTCGCTGGCCGAACTGCCCTCGGGTTCCAGGCCCAGAAGGCCCTGGCGCACCCACAGAAGGCCCGACGGCCCCGACAGGCCCGCCCCCAGCATCCGGTCGATCCAGGCCTCGGCCTCGTCATCCTGGGCCACGGTCCGCCCGTCGCGGGACACCCTGGCCGAGGCGCGGGTCAGCCACCGCTTTTCCACGCGGTAGCGCCCGTCGGGCAGATCCAGATCCGCAGCCACCTCGGGCGCGCCGCCCACATGGGGTTGCAGCGCCTTGATGCCCGCGCGGGTGGCGCGGTGGCGTTCGAAGAACAGGGCGTGGATGGCGTCGAAGAAGGTGGACTTGCCGAATTCGTTCGGCTCGCACAGCACGGTGATGCCGTCGCCGATCCCCTCGATCCGGGCGGTATGGCCGGCAAAGCGGCGCACATTGGTCAGTTGCAGCGCGCGGATCTTCATGCCTGCACCTCTTGCGCCAGGGCATAAAGCCGCGACAGCGCGGATGCGGCCACCGCGCGTTCGGCGGCGCTGCGATCCCCGTCGCCCGCCTCGGCCAGCAGCGCCTCGGCCGCCTGGCGCAGGGCGCCCGCGCGGTCGATGCCGTCCAGGTCGTCGGGGCGCGCCTCGGTCGCAAGGCCGGACAGGTCGTGGCTGAACCAGCCGAAATCGGGGGCTGCCGCCTGCGCCGCCGCGTCAAGCGCGGCCCGGTCGGCCAGGGGCAGCCGTCCGGTCGCCACAAGCCGGACCAGCAGGCTGCGGCGCATCATCGGCAGGGGCAGGGCGGCGTCCAGCCGGGCCAGCGGATCGTCGCCGGGCAACAGGTCCAGCGCGACGGTCTGCCAGCCCATGCTGCCGGTTTCCACCGGGCGCACCTGCACGGTCCCGTCCAGCGTCACCAGCAGCGCGCAGCAGGCCGCAGAGTGCTTGAACCCGTCGGCCTCGGGCGTGCCGGAATACCAGGTGGCCGCGTTCACCTCCATCCGGCCGTGCCAGTCGCCAAGCGCCAGATAATCCAGGCCGCACAGCCGCGCCCGTTCGGGGGCGATGATGCCCGCCGCGCCTTCCTCGCCCGAGAAATCGGCGATGGCGCCGTGGCCCAGGCCGATGCGCAGGCAGCCGTCGGGGGTGGGGGCGGCCATCGCCTCGGTCAGGTCGCGGCCGGGGCGGCGCTGCGTGCAGGGGGCGGGCAGGATCACCACGCCGGGGGCCAGTTCCACCGGATCGGGGCAGGTGATCGCGCGCAGGTTCGGGGGCGCATCGGATGCGATGCGGCGCCACAGTTCGGTGGCGGCCAGGCTGTCATGGTTGCCGGGCAGCATGATCCAAGTGATGTCGGCCTCGGCCGCCATGGCGCGCAGGGCGTGGCGCAGCGTGTCGGGGGCAGGGGTTTCCGCATCGAAAGTATCGCCCGCCAGCAGCACCGCACCCGCGCCCCCGTCCCGCGCCGCCTGCGCCAGCCGGGCGATGGTGCCGTGGCGGGCCTCGCGCAGGCGGTTGCGGATGGCCTCGGGATAGGTGCCGAAGGCCTTGCCCAGGTGCAGGTCTGAGGAATGCAGGAAGCGATACATCGGAAAGGGGATCCTTCGGGTCGGCACTGTCGCGGAAGAAGAACAAACCACGCACGCCGCCGGTTAGACAAGCCCCAAGCAGGCCGGATCATCATTTGCTGCCGGATTGGCCGGGACGGCGGGGCAGGAACCTTCGCCCGCAAAACCTGTTGTCCTGCCAAGGAACTGGCCGAGAGGGAACCATGCTGGGAAACAAGGTCACCGACAACCCGGGGCAGGACAGTGGCGCGCGCCTTCGGGCGCTTGCCGCCCGGCGGATCGCCATCGAGGGCGTCTCGATCGAGATCGACGGCGGCCGCTTTCCGGCCAAGGCCGTGGCGGGCCAGCCCACCGTGATCGAGGCAGACATCTTTTCCGACGGGCACGATTCCATTGCCGCGGCGATCCGCTGGCACCGCGCGGGGGACGACGCCGCGCAGGAAGCCCGCATGGCCTTCCTTCAGAACGACCGCTGGGCGGGGACCGTCACCTTTCCCGAAAACGACTATTTCGACTGCACCATCATCGCCTGGCGCGACCTGTTCACCACCTGGCACAAGGAGGTGACCAAGAAGCTGGCGGCAGGCCAGCGGATCGGGCTTGAGCTTGAGGAAGGCCGCAGGCTGGTCCAGGCCGCGATCGACGAGGGCGCGGCGGGCGAGGCGCGGGCGACGCTTGTGGGGCTGCTGGCGGCGGACGCGGCCTATGCCGAGGCGACAGGCGACGACGCATCGACGGACGCCGCGCGCTTTGCCCGGATGGGCGATCCCTCGGTCCTGGCCCTGATGCAGCAGGCCGGGCCGCGCACCAACCTGACCGAATACAAGACCCTGACCGTCTTTGCCGACCGCCGGGCCGCCGCCTTCAGCGCCTGGTACGAGATCATGCCCCGGTCCCAGTCGGGCGACGTGAACCGCCACGGCACCTTCGACGACGTGATCGCGCGCCTGCCCTATGTCCGCGACCTGGGCTTCGACGTGCTGTATTTCCCGCCGATCCATCCCATCGGCAAGACCAACCGCAAGGGCCGCAACAACAGCCTGACCGCGCAGGAAGGCGAGCCCGGCAGCCCCTATGCCATCGGCGGCGAGGCGGGCGGCCACGACGCCCTGCACCCCGAGCTGGGCAGCTTCGACGATTTCCGCCGCCTGATCGCGGCGGCCAGGGACCACGGCCTGGAAATCGCGCTGGACTTCGCTATCCAGTGTTCGCCCGACCATCCCTGGATCCGCGAGCATCCCGAATGGTTCGACTGGCGCCCCGACGGCACAATCAAGTTCGCCGAGAACCCGCCCAAGAAATACGAGGACATCGTCAACGTCCATTTCTATCGCGGCGCGCTGCCCGACCTGTGGTATGCGCTGCGCGACGTGGTGATGTTCTGGGTGGACCAGGGCGTGCGCATCTTCCGCGTGGACAACCCCCACACCAAGCCCTTCCCCTTCTGGGAATGGCTGATCGAGGAAGTGCGCCGGAAAGACCCCGGCGTGATCTTCCTGGCCGAGGCCTTCACCCGGCCCAAGGTGATGAAGCGGCTGGCCAAGGTCGGCTATTCGCAATCCTATTCCTATTTCACCTGGCGCAACGAAAAGCAGGAAATCATCGATTACCTGACCGAGCTGACGCAGGAGGAATGCCGCGAATACATGCGGCCCAATTTCTTCGTGAACACGCCCGACATCAACCCGCGCTTCCTGCAATCCAGCGGCCGCCCCGGCTTCCGCACCCGGCTGGTGCTGGCCGCGACCCTGGGCGGCAATTACGGCGTCTATAACGGCTACGAGATCTGCGAGGCAGCAGCCGTGCCGGGCAAGGAAGAATATCTCGACTCCGAGAAATACGAGATCCGTGCCTGGGACATGAACCAGCCCGGCAATATCCAGGACGACATCCGCCTGATGAACCGGCTGCGCCAAAGCCATCCCGCGCTGCAGGATTTCACCAATCTCACCTTCTACAAGGCGTCCAGCGACAAGGTGCTGTCATACGGCAAGCAGACCGGCAACGACTTCGTGCTGATCCACGTCAACCTGGATCCCCACGCCACCCAGACCTTCGAGTTCGAGGTGCCCTTGTGGGAATTCGGCCTGCCCGACGAGGCATCCGTCGAGGTTCGCGACCTGATCCACGGCAACAGCTTCACCTGGCACGGCAAGAACCAGTGGCTGGAGCTTGAGCCCCACAGCCGTCCCTATGCCATCTGGCAGCTTTTCGCCCCCGGAGTTCCCCGCTGATGAACATTGCCACGACACCTTCCGACGCGAATTTTGCCGTCCGCACCGACGGGATCGATCGCAGCCAGGCGGACTGGTACAAGGACGCGGTCATCTATCAGCTGCACATCAAGGCCTTCATGGACAGCAACGGCGACGGGATCGGCGATTTCGCCGGCCTGATGCAGCGGCTGGATTACGTGCAGGAACTGGGCGTCACGGCGATCTGGCTTTTGCCCTTCTATCCGTCCCCCCTGCGCGACGACGGCTATGACATCGCGGATTACCGTTCGATCAACCCGTCATACGGGTCGATGAAGGACTTCAAGGCCTTCGTGAAGGAAGCCCACCGGCGCGGCATCCGCGTCATCACCGAACTGGTCATCAACCACACCTCGGACCAGCATCCCTGGTTCCAGCGGGCGCGGCGCGCCAAGCCCGGATCGGCCGCGCGCGACTGGTATGTCTGGTCCGACACGGACGAGAAATGGCCGGAAACCCGGATCATCTTCCTGGACACGGAAAAGTCGAACTGGACCTGGGATCCGGTCGCGGGGGCCTATTACTGGCACCGCTTCTATTCCCACCAGCCGGATCTGAACTTCGACAATCCCAAGGTGCTGGAGGAAGTGCTGAAGGTCATGCGCATGTGGCTGGACATGGGCGTGGACGGGCTGCGGCTGGACGCGATCCCCTATCTGGTCGAACGCGACGGCACCAACAACGAGAACCTGCCCGAGACCCATGACGTGCTCAAGGCCATCCGCGCCGACCTTGACCAGCATTTCCCCGACCGGATGCTGCTGGCCGAGGCGAACCAGTGGCCCGAGGATACCCGCCCTTATTTCGGCGAGGGCGACGAATGCCACATGGGCTTCCACTTCCCCCTGATGCCGCGGATGTACATGGCCCTGGCGCAGGCGGACCGGCACCCGATCACCGACATCATCCGCCAGACGCCCGAAATCCCCGAGGCCTGCCAATGGGGCATCTTCCTGCGCAACCATGACGAACTGACGCTGGAAATGGTCACGTCGGAAGAGCGCGACTATCTGTGGCAGACCTATGCCGCCGATACGCGGGCGCGCATCAACCTGGGGATCCGCCGCCGTCTGGCGCCCTTGATGCAGAACGACCGGCGCAAGATCCAGCTGATGAACTCCATGCTGCTGTCGATGCCCGGCACGCCGATCATCTATTACGGCGACGAGATCGGCATGGGCGACAACTACTACCTGGGCGACCGGGACGGGGTTCGGACGCCGATGCAATGGTCGGGCGACCGCAACGCGGGCTTTTCCCGCGCAAAGCCCCAGCAGCTTTACCTGCCCGCGATCATCGACGCGGTTTATGGCCACCAGGTCATCAATGTCGAGGCGCAGGCCGACGACCCGTCATCCCTGCTGAACTGGATGCGCCGCATGATCACCGTGCGCCGCCAGCATCCAGCCTTTGGCCGGGGCGAGATGATCCTGCTGTATCCGCGCAACCGCAAGGTTCTGGCTTACCTGCGCGAACACGAGGGACGGGCCTATCTCTGCGTGGCGAACCTGGCCGACAGCGCGCAGGCGGTGGAACTGGATCTGTCCCGCCATCGCGGCACCGTGCCGATCGAGCTGACTGGCCGGTCCGCCTTCCCGCCGGTGGGCGACCTGCCCTATATGCTGACGCTGCCCGCCTATGGCTTCTACTGGTTCGCGCTGAGCGGCGAGGAGGAAACCCCCTCCTGGCACGAATCCATGCCCGACATCCT
Organism: Paracoccus sp. (in: a-proteobacteria); assembly: GCA_031178645.1. GTDB lineage: Bacteria > Pseudomonadota > Alphaproteobacteria > Rhodobacterales > Rhodobacteraceae > Paracoccus. The sequence goes on from JAPSIP010000014.1 coordinate 12,534, forward strand.
GCCCGAGTTCATGACCCTGACCACGCGCGATGGGCGCGTGGCGACGGCCATCGGCGGGCGCGAGGGGGCGCATTTCCGAAACGACGTGCTGCCGCAATGGCTGCCCCTGCAACGCTGGTTCGCGGGCAAGGACAAGGGCATAGGCGGCGTGCGCATGACCCCCCTGGGCGACCTGGACAACGGGGAACATGAACTGGTCGCCGTCCATGTGACCGTGGGCGACGAGGAACAGGGCTATCTTCTGCCCATCTCGGCCCGCTGGGGGGACGAGAACCTGCGTCCCGGCGCGCCCAAGCTGTCCTATACGCTGGCCAAGATCCGCCACACCGCGCGGGTGGGCGCCCTGATCGACGGCGCCTATGACGAACGCCTGCCGCAACTGCTGCTGGAGGGGCTGAAGGAAGACCGCAGCGATGGCAAGTTGCGCTTCGAAGGCACCGACGCCCTGCGCGGGATCGAGGATCCGGGCGATCCCCGCCAGCTTGGCGCGGAACAGTCGAACCTGTCCATTGCCTTTGGCGACAAGATCATCCTGAAACTGTATCGCCGCATCCGCGAGGGCGAGCAGCCCGATGTCGAGGTCGCCAAGTTCCTGACCGAGGTCGCGGGCTACAAGCACACGCCCCGCTATCTGGGCCAGGTCGCGCATGGATCGACTACGCTGGCGGCGGCCTTCGCATTCGTCCCGAACCGGGGCGATGCCTGGTCCGGCATCATCGACGCCCTGGGCCTGGAACTGCACGAACACGAGAGCTGGGCCTCGGCTGGCGAGGCGCGGCCGGAAACGATCAGCTATGACTTCCCGCTTAGCGTCGGGGCGCTTCTGGGGCAGCGGACGGCGGAACTGCACAAGGCCCTGGCCACGGAAACCGACAACCCGGATTTCGCGACCGAGGATCTGACGCCTGACCAGCTTGGGCAATGGGCATCGGATGCCGAGGCCGAGGCGCAGGCCCTGCTGGACCGGCTGGAACAGGCGCAACTGCCCGACGAGGCCGCGCCCCTGGCCCAGGCCCTGCTGGAACAGCGCGACGAC
>JAPSIP010000236.1 GCA_031178645.1 Paracoccus sp. (in: a-proteobacteria)
CCCATGCCGTGCGCCCCGACGCCATCGTCGCCACCGGGCGCAGCGATTATCCCAACCAGGTGAACAACGTCCTGGGCTTTCCCTACCTGTTCCGCGGCGCCCTGGACATCCACGCCCGCGCCATCAATGACGAGATGAAGATCGCCTGCGCCGAGGCTCTGGCGGCCCTTGCCCGCGAGGATGTGCCGGACGAGGTCGCCGTGGCCTATGGCCGCAAGCTGCAATTCGGCCGCGACTATATCATCCCAACTCCCTTCGACCCGCGCCTGATCCATGTGGTGCCGCCCGCGGTGGCGCGTGCCGGAATGGACACCGGCGTCGCCCGCCGCCCGATCATCGACATGGAGGGTTACATCCAGTCGCTGAAGAACCGGATGGACCCGACTGCCGCCATTCTGCAGGGCATCCACGCCCGCGCCCGCCAAAGCCAAGCCCGGATGATCTTTGCCGAGGGCGACGATCCCCGCGTGCTGCGCGCCGCCGTCGCCTGGCAACGCGGCGGAATGGGCCAGGCCCTGGTTGTGGGGCGTGAGGCCGATGTGAAGGAAAAGCTGGAGACCGCGGGCCTGGGCGACGCGGTGCGCGAGCTGACGGTGGTCAACGCGGCCAATTCCCGGCACCTCGAGTCCTATCACGAGTTCCTTTACGCCCGCCTGCAACGCCGCGGCGTGGACCGGGAAGACGCGCACAAGCTGGCCAACCGCGACCGCCACGTCTTCGCTGCGCTGATGCTGGCGCATGGCCATGGCGACGGGCTTGTGACCGGCGCGACCCGCAAGAACGCCCCGGTCCTGGCGCAACTGGGCCATGTCTTCGACCTGCGCCCGCAGGACGGCGCGGTGGGCATCACCGCCGTGCTGCACAAGGGCCGGATCGTGCTGATCGGCGACACGCTGGTCCACGAATGGCCCGAGGCCGAGGATCTGGCCGACATCGCCACCCGCGGCGCCGCCGTCGCGCGCGGCCTGGGACTGGAACCGCGCGTGGCCTTCCTGTCCTTCTCGAACTTCGGCTATCCGGTCAGCGAACGCGCCATCAAGATGGCCGAGGCGCCCAAGGTCCTGGACCGACGCGGCGTCGATTTCGAATACGAGGGCGAGATGACCGTGGACGTGGCGCTGAACATGGACTCGGCCGCGCGCTATCCCTTCAGCCGCCTGACGGGGCCTGCCAACGTGCTGGTGGTGCCTGCGCGCCATTCGGCGTCCATCAGCGTGAAGCTGATGCAGGAAATGGCGGGCGCAACGGTGATCGGCCCGATCCTGACCGGCGTCCCGCAGCCGATCCAGATCTGCTCGACAACCTCGACGGTGAACGACATCCTGAACATGGCGGCCATCTCGGCAGGCGGATTGGGGACGGGGCGCTAAGGGCGCGCCCCTTCCTTGAGGATCAGGTGAAGGTGAAGTCGTCGGCCCCCAGCCGGGCATGATCGACATTCGTCAGGGTGATGGTCACGTCGCCGAAGGTGATCCGTGCATCGGCACCCAGGTCGGCGATCCTGATCTGGCGGAAGGTCTCGGCCCCGCTGTCGATGACGATCCGGTCGATGCCATCGGCGAAATCGGTGATCCGGTCGGTACCGCCGCCTGCCGAGAACAGGAACTGATCCGCGCCGCTCCCGCCGCTCAGGATATCGTTGCCGGCCCCGCCCTGCAGTCGGTCGTTGCCTGCCTGACCCGACAGGCGATCATTGCCTGCCTGCCCCGACAGGGAGTCGTTGCCTGATCCCGCCGTCAGGATGTTCGCGGCAGCACTGCCGGTGATCCGGTCATTGCCCGCCCCGGTCACGACATTTTCGACATTGCGAATCACGTCCATACCAACGCCGGTGTTCTGCGCGGCAGACTTTGAAAGATTGACCGCAACGGCCGTGCTGACGGTGAAGCGAACCGTGTCCACCCCCGCTCCGCCGTCGATGGTGTCGTCGCCCAATCCCCCTTCCAGCGTGTCAAATCCTCGACCGCCGGAAAGGCTGTTGTTGCCGGTATTGCCAAGGATCAGGTTGGAAAGCCCGTTGCCGGTGCCGTTGATCGCGCCCTTTCCCTGTAGAACAAGGTTCTCGAGATTCGCGCCCAAGGTCCAGCTGACCCAGGCATTGACCTGATCTGCCGGGTTCGGGTCGTTGTCATAATAGGGCTGGTAGGATTCACTCACCACGTCCCGCAGATGATTGACGACATAGGTGTCGCCTCCGTCACCGCCCGACATGGTGTCGATGCCTGCGCCGCCGTCCAGCAATCCGCCACCGTCACCCCCGGTCAGAAGGTCATTGCCTGCGCCGCCGCGAAGGACAGCATAGTCGCCGATCCAGGCATCTAGGACGTCGTTGCCGTCGCCCCCATCCAGAAGGTTGAAGTCTGCGCCCCCTGCCAGCGTGTCGTTGCCAGCCCCGCCGAAGATCTCATTGCGGTGCAGAAACGCGCCGGTCAGTTCGTCATTGCCGGCATAACCGTACATCTGAACGACATCGTCATAGGGAAACATGCTTTCCGCCTTGAGACGGTTATTCCCTGTAGTGCCCTCGTAAACAATGGCCATTGCAAACCCAAAGTTGAAACCACTTTGGGTTTACCTTGCCGTTACCCTTCTGGCGAGGGAGTATTTCCGGGAAACAACAGGTGCCCGCGCGCGACCTGACGCTGCCGTTCACGGAAGCGGGCGCGGTCTGCATCGTCGTATTCACCGACGCAGCGGTGGCAGCTGACGCCTTCCTCGTATTCGGGGCGTTCACGATCCTCGGGGGCGAGGGGGCGGCGGCAGGCGTGGCACAGGCCGTGGCGGCCGGGCTGCAACCCATGCGTCAGGCTGACCCGCCCGTCGAAGACGAAGCAATCGCCCTGCCACAGGCTGTCCTGCTGCGGCACCTCTTCGAGATACTTCAGGATACCGCCCTTCAGGTGGAAGACATCCTCGACGCCCTGCGACAGCAGGTAGTTGGTCGACTTCTCGCAGCGGATGCCGCCGGTGCAGAACATCGCCACGCGCTTGCCGGCGAAGCGGTCGCGGTTGGCCTGCCACCAGGCGGGAAAGTCGCGGAAGCTGCGCGTGCCGGGATCCACGGCGCCCGCGAAGGTGCCGATCTCGACCTCGTAATCGTTGCGCGTGTCGATCACGGCCACGTCCGGGGCGCTGATCAGGGCGTTCCAGCCGGCGGGTTCGACATAGTGACCCACCGCGGCGCGGGGATCGACATCGGGCTGGCCCATGGTCACGATCTCGCGCTTGAGCCGCACCTTCATCTTGCCGAAGGGCATGGCCTCGGCCGGGCTTTCCTTCCAGTCCAGCCCTTGGCATCCCGGCAGGGCACGGATATGGGCCAGCAC
>JAPSIP010000237.1 GCA_031178645.1 Paracoccus sp. (in: a-proteobacteria)
CCCAGCCCTTCAGCCAGTCGATCTTGTTCTTCTTGAACAGGAACTCGATGCCCTTGGTGTTGCCGCCGACGGTTTCGGACTTGTAGCCCTGCATCTTCTGCCAATCGACCTCGACATGGCCCGCCATCAGGCCCATCTTGGCAAAGTTCTCGTGCGTTTCGTGCAGCATGTGGCTGGCGTGCAGCAGGGCCTTGGACGGGATGCAGCCCACGTTCAGGCAGGTTCCGCCCAGGGTTTCGCGGCCCTCGACGCAGGCGACCTTGAGACCAAGCTGGGCTGCCCGGATCGCGCAGACATAGCCGCCCGGTCCCGCCCCGATCACGATCAGGTCATAGGTGGACATCGACTTCTCCTTCATTGTCCCTCATGGCCGGCGTCCAGGGCGGTGCCTAGAACAGCGCGGCCAGTATCATCACCATCGTCGCCGCAAATCCCACGGCCCATATGACCGAGCGCCAGGGCACCCAGCCAAAGACATAGGCCGGCACATAGAGGATTCGCGCCGCAAGATAAATCCATGCGCAGGCGGCGGTCGTGGTGGTTTGCCGCGACCGAGAAGGCCGCGAACTGGACAGCCTGCAACAGGCCCGCAAGCGCCAGGACGGTCAGTTCCGGCGTCATGGTCAGGCCGTTTCCACGAAATGAAAATCCATGCCCGTTACACCCGCCTGTGCATTGAACGGTGCCGCGCCGCCCGACAGATAGGCCCGCGCCGCCTTGGCGTCCGTCACCTGGAACAGCGCCCAGTGGTTGCGGTCATCCTCGCGCCACAATTGCAGCAGCGACAAGCCGTTGCGGCCACGATCCTCGGCATCGGCATCGAAGGCCGTGCGAAAGGGCACGGGGTCGGCGACGGTATAATGGGCGATCAGTTGATTGTTCATCCATTCTTCTCCAAGCCCTAAGACAGCACCGCGCGATACGCCGTTTTTTCGCTCATACCGTGATGAAGCGCGCCAACGTAGGCAGCAAAGTAAACAACCAAAAATGGCGGAAAGAAAATGCTGATGACTACACAGAGCATAACAAAGAGCCAGGGCGACCGGGCGAATACCGGAAAGAGGCCGAGCGTATCAAGCAGATCAATGTGAAAGTTCCAGAGCGCCGCAGTGATCGCAAGGCTTGAACTAATCAACGCAACAAAAGCGTTATCAGGCTTTGTGTCGTCCTTCGCAGCCTCAAATCGACCCTTCTCTGCCTCTGACAGGACGTCGTCGGGTCGTTGGACGGCTTGATTGTCTGACGCGGGAGGACGGTTGCCTATCAACCAACCGATGAATCCCCCAAGGGGGACAAATATGACCGCTGCGTTGTAGGCCGTTCCACCGACTGCGACACCCATTGATAGGCCTATTAAAAGGCCTATCAATGCTCCTGCAGTGATGAATGCCGACGTTCGAGACATTGACATCGAGTACCTGAATTACAGATCCATCAGCAAGCGGCGCGGATCCTCCAGCGCCTCTTTCACCCGCACCAGGAAGGTCACGGCGCCCTTGCCGTCCACGATCCGGTGGTCATAGGACAGCGCCAGATACATCATTGGCCGGATCACGATCTGGCCGCCGACCACGACCGGGCGGTCCTGGATCTTGTGCATCCCCAGGATGCCCGACTGCGGGGGGTTCAGGATCGGCGAGGACATCAGCGAGCCATAGACCCCGCCGTTCGAGATGGTGAAGGTGCCGCCCTGCATTTCCTGCATGGTCAGCTTGCCGTCGCGGCCCTTGAAGCCCAGTTCGCCGATTTCCTTTTCGATCGCGGCGAAGTCCTTTTGATCCGCATCGCGGACGACCGGAACGACCAGGCCCGAGGGCGTGCCCACGGCCACGCCCATGTTGACATAGTTCTTGTAGACCACGTCCGTGCCGTCGATCTCGGCATTGACCTCGGGGACTTCCTTCAGGGCGTGGCAGCAGGCCTTCACGAAGAAGGACATGAAGCCCAGCTTGACCTTGTGCTTCTTCTCGAAGGCGTCCTTGTATTCGTTGCGAAGCTGCATGATGCCGGACATGTCGGCTTCATTGTAGGTCGTCAGCATCGCGGCAGTGTTCTGCGCGTCCTTCAGGCGGCGCGCGATGGTCTGGCGCAACCGGGTCATCTTGACGCGTTCCTCGCGCGCGGCATCCTCGGCCGGGCGGGGGGCTGCGGGGACAGCGGCCTTGGGCGCGGGTTGCGCCTTGGCGACGTCTTCCTTCATGATCCGGCCATCGCGGCCCGAACCCGTCACCTGATCGCGGCTGACGCCCTTTTCGGCCATGGCCTTCTTGGCCGAGGGCGCGTCCTCGACGTCAGAGCGGGGCTGGGTCTGTTCGGGACCGGCGCCGGGCGATCCGACCTCACCGGCCGTCACCCCATCCTCGCCGCCCGAGGCGGAGCCGACGGGGGCTGCGGCATTGCCATAGGCGCCCTTGTTGGACGAGGCAGGCTGGGGGGCCGATGCACCGGCATTCCCGGTAGCACCTTCGGTGATGATGGCCAGGCGGGCCTTGGCATCGACGGTCGCACCTTCCTCGGCCAGGATGTCGGCCAGGACGCCGGCGGCGGGGCTGGGAACCTCGACCGACACCTTGTCGGTTTCCAGTTCGCACAGCATCTCGTCCACGGCGACGGTGTCGCCCGGCTTCTTGAACCAGGTGGCCACGGTCGCCTCGGTCACGCTTTCGCCAAGCGCGGGCACCATCACATCCACGGATTTGCCGCTCATCTGTTCTTGTCCTTCCGGGGTCTTCTGGGCCGTCTCGGCCTGCGGTTGGTCTTTGGGGGTATCGTTCTGGCCGCCTTGAGAGATCTGGGCCAGCAGGGCATCAGGGCCGACAGTCTCGCCTTCCGCCGCAAGGATTTCGGTCAGGGTGCCCGCCGCGGGGCTGGGCACCTCGACCGTCACCTTATCGGTTTCCAGCTCGCACAGCATCTCGTCCACCGCGACGGCGTCACCCGGTTTCTTGAACCAGGTGGCGACCGTCGCCTCGGTGACCGATTCGCCCAGTGCGGGCACGCGGACTTCGATGGGCATCGGATCATCCTTCAAGCGACAGCGCCTCGGATACCAGGGCCTCCTGCTCGGCCTTGTGGCGCGAAGCAAGACCCGTGGCGACCGATGCGGCGGCGTTCCGGCCGACATAGCGGGCGCGGTTGTGCCGTGCGCCCAGCCGGTCCAGCGACCATTCCAGGTAGGGCTCGACAAAGCTCCAGCCGCCCTGGTTCTTAGGTTCTTCCTGGCACCAGACGATCTCGGCGTCCTTGAAGCGGGACAGTTCCTTGACCATCGACTGCGCGGGGAACGGATAGAACTGTTCCAGACGCAGCAGGTAGA
>JAPSIP010000015.1 GCA_031178645.1 Paracoccus sp. (in: a-proteobacteria)
ACGCTGGTGGCGGCCCTGCTGACGATGGGCATTTCCACCGTCATCATCGGTCTTCTGCCGACCTATGCGCAGATCGGCGTCGCGGCGCCCGCGCTGCTGGCGCTGTGCCGGTTCGGACAGGGCTTTGGCCTGGGCGGCGAATGGGGCGGGGCGGTGCTGCTGGCCACGGAAAACGCGCCCGAGGGCAAGCGAAGCTGGTATGGCATGTTCCCGCAGCTTGGCGCCCCGGTCGGGCTGTTCCTGTCGTCGGGCTTCTTCTGGGTGCTGCTGCATTTCATGAGCCAGGACGACCTGCTGGCCTGGGGCTGGCGGCTGCCCTTCCTGGCCTCGATCATCCTGATCGTGCTGGGCCTCTGGGTGCGCCTGTCGATCACCGAAACCCCCGAATTCGCCGAGGCGGTCAAGCATGACCAGCGTGTGTCGGTCCCGGTGGTGGAACTGTTCCGCAACCACAAGCGCAGCCTGTTCCTGGGCACCTTCGTCGCGCTTGTGACATTCGTGCTGTTCTACATCTGCTCGGCCTGGCTTTTGTCCTATAACGTCAAGGTGCGCCAGATCGCCTTCATGGATGCGCTGCTGATGCAGATCTATGGCTCGGTCATCTTCGGCATCGCGATCCCTTTCGCGGGCAAGATTGCCGATGCGACAGGCCGCCGGCCGTTCCTGGTGGTGGTCACGATCCTGATCGGCATCTTCTCGTTCTTCCTGGCGCCGCTGATGGGCGCGGGCGGGGACAGCCTTTACCTGTTCGTGACCATCGGCATGTTCCTGATGGGCCTGACCTATGGCGTGATCGGCGCCGCCCTTGCCGCGCCCTTCCCGACGCGGGTGCGCTATACCGGGTCGTCGATCACCTTCAACTTCGCGGGGATCTTCGGGGCATCGCTTGCGCCCTATGCGGCGACCTGGCTGCAGCAAAGCTATGGCCTGGCCCATGTCGGCTATTACATGCTGGCGGCGTCGGTGATCACGCTGGTCTGCATCCTGGCATCCGGCCGCGACGAGGTCTGACGGGGATCATGGCAGCGGGGGCGGCGTTCAGGCAACAGGCGCAGACGGTGCTGATCGGCATCGCCGGGGTCGGGCTGTTCCTGGTGCTGCACCTGCCGCTGCCCTTTCTGTTCGGGCCGATGATCGCCTCGCTGGTCGCGGCCCTGATGGGCGTGCGGCTGGCGGGGCTGGGCCAGATTTCGGTCGCGGCGCGGTCGGTTCTGGGCGTGGCCATCGGCGCCTCGGTCACGCCGGCGCTTGTGTCGCAGCTTCCCTCGATGCTGGCCTCGGTCGCGATCATCCCCCTCTACATCGCGGCCATCGGGCTGGTGGGCGTGCCCTTCTTCCGCCGCTTCTGCGGCTTCGACCTGGTGACGGCCTTCTATGCCGCCATGCCGGGCGGGGCCGCCGACATGACCGTTTTCGCCGCCGAAGCCGGGGCCAATATCCGCCAGGTGTCGCTGGTCCATGTGACGCGGCTGCTGGTCATCATGATCGTCGGCCCGCTGGTGCTGGTCTGGCTTTACGGGGTCGAACTGACCCATCCGGTAGGCCAGCCTGCAACTCAAATCCCCTGGACCGAGCTTGTGGTGATGGCCCTGGCCGCCATCGTCGGCTGGAAGCTGGCCGCCCGGATCGGGCTGTTCGGCGCGGCGATCCTGGGGCCGCTGATCGTGGCCGCAGGGCTGTCGCTGGCGGGCGTCCTGCACATGCGCCCCCCGCGCGAGGCGCTGCTGGCCGCGCAATTCCTGATCGGCATCGGCATCGGCACCAGCTATGTCGGCGTCACGCTGCGCGAATTGCGCGAAACCGTCGCGGGCGGGGCCGTCTTCGTCCTGATCCTGGCGGTGCTGGCAGGCGCCGTGACCGAATTCGTCACCCTGACCGGCCTTGCCCCGCCGGTCGAGGGCTTCCTGGCCTTCATGCCGGGCGGGCAGGCCGAGATGTCTATGCTGGCGCTGATCGCGGGGGCCGACCTGGGCTTCGTGGTGGCCCATCACATCGCCCGCGTGATCCTGGTCCTGACCGGCGCGCCGATCCTGTTCGCGCTGATCCGGCGGCGGCGCCCTTAGGCTGCGTCAGGCCAGCGTCTGGCGCATCGCCGCGATCAGGTCGTGGAAGCGGTCGCCCTGCACGATCACGTGGTCATGCAGCGCCCGCGCCGCGCCTTCGGCGTCACCGTCGCGGATCGCCGTGACGATGGCGTCATGTTCCGCGAATGACCGGGTCATGCGGTTCCTGACCTGCAACTGCATCCGGCGGTAAGGTTGCAGCATCGCGTGCAGCCGCGCGGCTTCCTGGGTCAGGAAGGCATTGTGGGTGGCGCGATAGATGCAGTGGTGGAATTCCGAGTTGCGGGCGTAATAGGCCTCGACTTCGCCCGCCTCGGCCAGGCGGCGGCAGTCCTCGTGGACCTCGTGGAAGATGTCCAGTTCGGCATGGCTGATGCGGCGGGCGGCAAGGCGGCCGCAGCTTGCCTCGATCTCGGCCATGACCTCGAAGCGTTCTGCCAGTTCCTCGGGGGACCAATGGGTGACGAAGGTGCCGCGCTTGGGCATGACGCGGACCAGCCCCGAGGCTTCAAGCTGCTGGAACGCCTCGCGGATGGGGGTGCGCGAGCAGTCGAATTCTTGCGCCAGTGCCTCGGGGTCCAGCCGCGTACCGGGCAGGAAGCGGCCCCGGACGATCGAATCTTCCAGGGCGCGGCGGATGCGCAAGGTGTTCGGAACGCTGGTCATTCTTTCTCCTCCACAAGCGCAGCCTAGCGGAAACCTGCTCAAACATCCATCACTGATCCTGTTATATACATCATCTTGTCGCGGGCGTATAACATCTGCGGGAGGAGGATTCGTGTGGAGGCGGATCCCCGACGTCGACCATGCAGGAAAAGGGGAGAGCCGCATGACACCACATCTGATTTCCATCTATGCACTGGTGCTGATGTTCGTGATCGCGACCATCTGGCCCATCAACATGGGCGTTTTGGCCTTTGTCGGCGCCTTTCTTGTCGGCACGCTTCTGGCTGCGCAGACCACGGGCGAGATCATCGACGGCTTTCCGGGCGGGCTGTTCCTGACGCTGGTGGGCATCACCTGGCTGTTCGCCTTGGCGCAGAACAACGGCACCATCGACTGGCTGGTCCGCATGGCCGTTCGCGCGGTCAAGGGCCGCATCGCGGCGATCCCCTGGATCATGTTCGGCATCTCGGCCCTGCTGACGGCGGTGGGGGCGGTCAGCCCCGGTGCGGTCGCCATTGTCGCGCCCATCGCGCTTGGCTTTGCCTTCCGCTATCACATCAGCCCGCTGCTGATGGGCCTGATGGTGGTCCATGGCGCGCAGGCCGGGGGTTTCTCGCCCATCAGCATCTATGGCGGGATCACCAATGGCGTGGTCCAGCAGGCCGGCCTGCCGCTGTCGGCCATGACCACCTTCGCCGCCAGCTTCTTCGTGAACGCGGCGGTGGCAGGCATCCTGTTCATGGTGCTGGGCGGACGCAGCCTGATCTCCGCGCGGCTGGATGGCATCGAACCGGTCAACGTCCCCCATGTGGAAATCGCCCGCGCGGCCACCGGCCCGCAGATTTTCGGCGACAGCGAGGCGCAGGCCCTGACCAAGCGCGTCAGCCGCGAGGGCGGCGGCGATTCCAACCGTCTTGTGGCCGAGGTCGAGGAAGGGCGCGAACCCGACGGCACGCCTTACCAGATCTTCACGCTGGCGGGCCTTGTGCTGCTGGCGGTGCTGGTTCTGGCCTTCAACCTGGACATCGGCTTCGTGGCGCTGACCATCGGCCTGGCCCTGGCGCTGTGGAACCCGACCATGCAGAAACGCGCGATGGCGCAGGTCGCCTGGCCGGAAATCATGCTGATCACCGGCGTGTCCACCTATGTCGCGGTGCTGCAGGAGATGGGCACCATCGACTTCGTGGGCGATTCGGTGGCGGGCATGGCCTCGCCGCTGCTGGCGGCCCTGATGCTGTTCTTCATCGGGGCGGTGGTGTCAGCCTTTGCATCATCCACGGCGGTGCTGGGATCGCTGATCCCGCTGGCGGTGCCCTTCCTGCAGGGCGAAAGCGGCGTCGGCGCGATCGGCTTCATCGCCGGGATGGCCGTTGCCTCGACCATCGTGGATGTCAGCCCGTTTTCCACCAACGGCGCCCTGGTTCTGGCCAATGCGCATGGCATCGACCGCCAGGCCTTCTTCCGCAAGCTGCTGAACTATGGCGCCATCGTGACGATCGTGGCACCCGTGGTGCTGTGGCTGATCTTCGTCGTGCTGCCGGGTTGATCCCGGCCGCGCCCATCCCGCAAAGGAGAGTGCCGTGACAAGGATCGTGCAGACCCCCAGGCAGACCCGCTTCGGCGACCTCTTCGACATGCTGACCGACCGGGGCCGCGCCCTGCTGCGGTGGCGCGATCCTGCGGGGCGGGTGACCGCGCCCCCCGGCCTGCCCGACATGGGGGAACTGTTGCTGTCCCGCCGGGGCGAGGCTTCGGGCGTGGCCCTGGCCCGCGCCCTGGTCGCCGCCTTCGAGGAAGCGGACGAGGCCCGGCGGCTGGCGTTCCTTGAAACCCTCGCCGACCGCTTCGGTCCAGATCCCGAGGCCGTGGCGCGCGCCATGCAGGCCGTCACCCGCGATCCCGCATCGGTCGAGGCCGTCGAGGCGCTGCATGTCGCGGCCGAACCGCGCCGGCAGGAACTGTTCCGCCGCCTGAACCTTGCCCCCGGCGGCACCGCAGCCCTGGTGCGTATGCGAGAGGAACTGCTGCGCCACCTCAAGGACAGCCCGGCGCTGCGGCGGGTGGACAGCGATTTCGCGCATCTGTTCGCGTCCTGGTTCAACCGGGGCTTCCTGGTGCTGCGCCATATCGACTGGAACACGCCCGCCGCGATCCTGGAAAAGATCATCCGCTATGAAGCCGTCCACGCCATCCGGAACTGGGACGACCTGCGCAACCGCCTGCAGCCGACCGACCGGCGCTGCTATGGCTTCTTCCACCCGCAACTGGTGGACGAGCCCCTGATCTTCGTCGAGGTCGCCCTGACCCGCGAGATCCCCGATACCGTGGCCCCCCTGCTGGATCTGGACCGCAAGCCCATCGACGCCGCCGAGGCCACGACGGCGGTGTTCTACTCCATCTCGAACACGCAGAAGGGACTGGCCGGGGTGTCCTTCGGCAATTTCCTGATCAAGCAGGTGGTCGAGGAGCTGAAGTCAGAACTCCCCCAGATCCAGACCTTCGTCACCCTGTCGCCTGTGCCGGGCTTCGCCGCCTGGCTGGCCCGCGAACGGGACGGTGGCGAGATGCTGCCCGCCGACCTGCTGGCCGCGCTGACGCCCTTGGACCAACCGGGCTGGCATGTGGACAGGGAGGCGGCGCAGGCGCTGCGCGAGCCGCTGCTGGCCGCCGCCGCGATCTATTTCCTGCGCGCCCGCGATGGCAAGGGCCGCGCGGTCGATCCCGTCGCCCGCTTCCACCTGGGCAACGGCGCCTGCCTTGAACGGCTGAACGTCCTGGGCGATGTCTCTGCCAATGGATTGAAGCAATCGCATGGGCTGATGGTGAACTATCTTTATGATCCCGACCGGATCGAGGCCAATCACGAGGCCTTTGCCGAACGCACCGAGATCGCGGCATCCGACGCGGTGCGCCGCCACCTGCCCGCGCCCATCGCCATGAAGGAAAAGCCATGACCGCCAACCTGTTCGACATCCTGCAATCCGGCATCGCCGATCCCGATGCCACCGCGATCGAGACCGCTGCGGGCGAACGCATCAGCTATGGCGATCTGGTCGCGCGGACCGGCCGGTTGGCCAATGCGCTTGTGTCCTTGGGCGTCGCGCCGGGCGACCGTGTGGCGGCCCAGGTGGAAAAATCGGTCGAAGCGATCATCCTTTATCTGGCCACCGTCAGGGCAGGGGCGGTCTTCCTGCCGCTGAACACCGGCTATACCCCGGCCGAGATCGACTATTTCATCGGCGATGCAACGCCCGCGGTCCTTGTCTGCGATCCGGCCAAGGCGGATGCCCTTGCGGAAGGGGCGGGCAGGGCTGGGGCGCGGATCGTGACGCTGGACGGGGGCGGGCAGGGTAGCCTGACCGATGCCGCCGCAAGCCAGCCTTCCGACTTCGCCACCGTCGCGCGCGCTGCCGATGATCTGGCCGCACTGCTTTATACTTCGGGAACGACGGGGCGGTCGAAGGGGGCGATGCTGACGCATGGCAATCTGGTGTCGAACACCCAGGCCCTGCGCGAGGCATGGCGTTACGACGCAAGCGACGTGCTGATCCACGCGCTGCCGATCTTTCACACGCATGGCCTGTTCGTGGCGACCAATGTGACGCTGTTTTCCGGCGCCTCGATGATCTTCCTGCCCAAGTTCGACCCCGACCGGATCATGGACCTGATGGACCGCGCCACCGTGCTGATGGGCGTGCCGACCTTCTATGTGCGGCTGTTGCAGGACGACCGGCTGGATCGCGCCACGACGGCGCATATGCGGCTGTTCATTTCCGGGTCCGCCCCGCTTCTGGCGGAAACGCATCGCGACTGGCAGGCCCGCACAGGCCACGCGATCCTGGAACGATACGGCATGACGGAAACGAACATGAATGCTTCGAACCCCTATGAGGGCGACCGGATCGCGGGCACCGTAGGGATGCCCCTGCCGGGGGTCGAGATCATCGTGACCGATCCCGAAACCGGCGCCGAACTGCCCGGGGGTGAGATCGGCATGATCGAGGTGCGCGGCCCCAACGTCTTCAAGGGCTATTGGCAGATGCCGGAAAAGACCGCTGCCGAACTGCGACCGAACGGCTTCTTCATCACCGGCGATCTGGGGAAGTTCGATGACCGGGGCTATCTGCACATCGTCGGGCGCGGCAAGGATCTGATCATCACCGGCGGCTTCAACGTCTATCCCAAGGAAATCGAGACCGAGATCGACGCCCTTCCCAGCGTGGTCGAATCCGCCGTGATCGGCCTGCCGCACCGGGATTTCGGCGAAGGCGTGACGGCGGTTGTCGTGCCCTCGGGGCCGGACGCCATTTCCGAAAAGGATGTTCTTGCGGCGCTCGACGGGCGGCTTGCCCGGTTCAAGCAGCCCAAGCGCGTGCTGTTCCTGGACGAACTGCCGCGCAATACGATGGGCAAGGTCCAGAAGAACCTGCTGCGCGACAGGTTCGCCGATCTGTATCGCTGAAGCTGTCCCGAAAGGACGATGGGGCGGGCCTTGGCCCGCCTTTTTCATTCTTGAACAGCCTGACGCCTCCTGATAATCGAACGTAATAACATATCATTTACGGAGATGACGGATGGCAAGGGTTCAAGCAATGGCGGCAGTTCTGGCCGTGGCGATGGCAGCAGGATCGCCGGTTCTGGCGCAAAGCCACGACCATAGCCACGATCACGATCATGCCCACGGTCATGGCCATGACCACGCGCATGACCACGCCCATGCCGACAAGTCGGTCTATGACGGCTATTTCGACGATGCGCAGGTCCAGGACCGTCCCTTGTCGGACTGGCAGGGCAACTGGCAGTCGGTTTACCCGCTGCTGACGGATGGCACGCTGGATCCCGTCTTGGCCAGGAAGGCCGAGAAGGGCGACAAGAGCGTCGAGGAATACCGCGCCTATTACGAGACGGGCTACAAGACCGACGTGGACCGCATCATCATCGAGGGCGACCAGGTCACCTTCCATCGCGGCGACCAGTCGGTCCAGGGCCGCTATGCCTCGGACGGGTTCGAGATCCTGACCTATGCCAAGGGCAATCGCGGCGTCCGCTTCATCTTCCAGAAGACCGACGGTGACGAGGCCGCGCCGCAGTTCATCCAGTTCAGCGACCACCGCATCGCGCCCGAAGTGTCGGACCATTACCACCTGTACTGGGGCGATGACCGCGCCGCCCTGCTGGAAGAGGTGACAAACTGGCCGACCTTCTATCCGGCCTCGCTGGACAAGGACGGGGTGCTGGCCGAGATGCTGGCCCACTGACCCGTCAGGGGGTGCGGGCCAGCAGCGTGCGAAGCTGCGACGGGAATAGCTGAAGGATCAGCGTTTCCGTCATGGCCGTGCCCTTGTGGTCCACATAGACGCGCAGGTCGATGGGGGCCTGGTCGTTTTCGGCAAAGCTCAGGTCGAACAGGGCGCGCCAGTAATCGGTGCCCACGACCGGATAGACGACGGTGTTCGACACCTGCGCCTGTCCGGTCGTGACCTTGATCGTTAGCCCGTCCTCGCGCGACAGACCGGTCAGGTAAGGTCCCGCGAAGTCGCAGACGACCTTGACCACGCCCTTGGGGCGCGGCTGGCCGGGAACGCCGCCTGCGCCAAGGCGGGTGGCGGTGAAATGGGCGATGGGATTGGCGGCCGGATTGTCGCGGACCCAGTCCAGCCGATAGGCGAAGTCGTGGCTCTGGCCCTTGGCGGTTGGTTCGGCCGGCTGCCAGAAGGCCACGATATTGTCGTGGATCTCGTCATCCGTGCGCAATTCGGTCAGCACCACCGCACCATTGCCCCAGTCGCCCTGCGGCGTGATCCAGGCGCTTGCACGGCGTTCGTAGAAGACGCCGTCGTCCTGGTATTGCGCGAAATCCCGTTCCCGCTGCATCAGCCCGAAGCCCTTGACCCCTGGCGAGGCAAAGCTGTTCACCATCGTGCCGGGCGGGTTGTTCAGCGGACGCCAGATCCGCTCGCCATTGGCGGCAAGGATCTCCAGCCCGTCGGAATCATGCACCTCGGGGCGCCAGTCGGGCGAGACATGGGGCGTGTTCTTGCCGAACCAGAACATCGAGGTCAGCGGCGCGATCCCCAGCCGGTCCACCGCCTCGCGCAGGAAGACGGTCGCGCTGATGTCCTGGGTCACGCCATTGCCGCGCCGCGATTCGATGCGATAGGCGCCGGTGGCTCGGGGGCTGTCCAGCAGCGCATAGGTGGTCAGGTCGCCATTATCCGCGGGTTCCAGCCAGAAATGGGTGAACAGCGGAAACTCTTCGGGGCCGTCGGGGATGGCAGTGTCGATGGCCAGGCCGCGCGCCGATAGTCCGAACTGTCCACTGTAACCCGAGGTGCGCCAGTAGGACGCGCCCAAAAAGGCCATCCAGTCGATTTCCGTTTGAGCGTCCTGGACGCGAAAGCCCGCAAAGCCCGTGGTGCGGGTCAACTGCCGCGCGGGATTGCCCTCGGGAATGTCGAACAGGTCCAGCGAGAAGGGCAGCTCGGTCGCGATGCCGTCGCTGACGGTATGAAGGCGTACCGGGTTGCGGAAATACATGCCGGGGAAGAAAGCCTGGACCGGGGACCGCTCGCCCTCGCCGCGCCACAGGCTGCGGTCGGCGCGAAAGCGCACCTGGTTGTGGTTGTCGTAGTCCACCTGGTCCAGGATGTCCGGGTCTGCGACCTGCGGCGGAACATGGGGCTTGGCAGCCATGTCGCGCGCCGTGTCGCGCAGCCAGTCGAACGAGAAAGGCTGACCTTCGCCCGATGCCGTGGCCTGGGCGCGGGCCAGATGCGGCAGCAGGAAGAAAGCCCCGCTGCCCAGGGCGGCTTGCAACAGGTGGCGGCGGCTGAAACGGTCGCTGAACATGGAAACCCGGATGGCTGACATTTCCGGGCATCACATGTTCGCTTCCGGCGCGAATGCAAGGCCGGGCCTTTGCTTCGGCGGTCCCTTGCCGCCGAATTGCCCGCCACTGTCGCAGCCTTGCAATTAAGGGCGCCGGGCCGCGACGTGCAGCCCGGCACAGGGCCTGTTTTCCGATCACCAGATGAAGTCGTCGCCGTCCAGTTGGTTCAGGCGCGTATCCTCGATCACAAGGCGATGGGCGCCCGCCTTGATGATGACATCCGACCCGCTCTGGCTGGCGGCGGCGCGGATGCTGGCAAAGCTGTTGAAGCCGGCAAAGGACGACAGGTCGATCTCGTCATCGCCATTCTCGAAGTCGCGGATACGGTCGGTGCCGCCGTTGAAGACGAAGCGGTCCGACCCCTCGCCGCCGATCAGCGTATCGTTGCCGGTGCCGCCGTTCAGCACGTCATTGCCCTCGCCGCCGCTGAGGAAATCGTTGCCCGCCTCGGCCCGCAGCACGTCGTCCCCCTCGTGGCCCAGCAGGCGGTCGTTGCCGCCGCCGGAACGAACCCGGTCGTTGCCTTCGCCCGCGCTGATCGTGTCGTTGCCCCCCAGCGAGACCGAGACATCGTTACCCTCGCCCAGGGTGATGGTGTTGTGGCCCGCGCCCGCATTGACGGTGTCATTGCCTTCGCCTGCGTTGATGCGGTCATTGCCGCCATTGGCCCAGATGCGGTCGTTGCCCTCGCCGCCGATCAGGCGGTTGTGGCCGGCACCGCCGCGGATGTCGTCATTGCCTTCGCCGCCGTCGATGGTGTCGTTGCCGCCGCCGCCCGACAGGGTGTCGTCGCCCGACCGGCCATAGATCAGGTCGGCCACGCTGGTGCCGTTGTAACGGTTGTCGCCGTCATTTCCGCGATAGGTCGCCATCTTCGTTTCTCCTGCAAGGGCGGTGTCGGAAGAACGCGCCGCCCCGCCCGTGGCAGCCGCGCCCGTCCCGGCTGACGCCGGGTTTCTTGGCAGGGGCCGGGGTCTGTCCCGCATCCGCCTGATGAAGGGGTTACGGGCGCGGACCCGCGCCTATTCCCGGTGCAGCGACATTTTTTGGGGGCAGGCAGAAAAAAGGCCCCTGCGAGGGGGGCCTTGGCGCGGCAAGGGGGCAGGCGCGGCCTAGTCGGCCAGGGCCGCGGCCTCGTCTTCCGGGGTCAGCGGATCGCCCGCGCCGGTTTCGGCCAGCCAGTCGTCAAGCGCCGCGATGTCGCCGGATGCGGGGACATAGCCATCGGATGCGGTCATGTCGCTGGCGAATTGCCGCTGCCATCTGTCGCCCTGCCGGCAGGCCACGCTGACCGTCATGCCGGCATCTTGTTCCGTTTCGTATTCCCGGCAAAAGGCACCCTCTGCCGTGCGATAGGACGCGATCATGGTCAGGTCCCGCCCGTCCCCCAGTTCGGTCACCTGGCCCGAGGGCAGGCTGTCCAGGGCCGCGACCTCTGCCTGCGGCAAGCCTGCGGGGGCGCCCATCTGCCACCAGGCAAGCCCCACCACCGCCGCGGTCACGGCTGCGGCAAGCGCGGCCCAGGGCGCGCGGTTGGCATTGGCCGGCATGGGGGGCGTCGCGGACAAGGGGGGTGCGGTCGGGGCCACCGAGCCCGAAACCTGGACCGCGCTGCTGGCCGCACGGATGCGGGCGATCAGGTCCTTGTCGGAAGGCGCCGGGGCGGCCGAGGACAAGATCTGCAGCCGCGCCCGCGTTTCGGTGAACAGCCGCAGCCGGGCCTGCGCCTGAGGGTCGCGGGCCACGGCTGCGGAAACGCGCGCGGCCTCGGCCTGATCCAGTTCGCCGTCCGCCAGGGCCATCAGGGTTTCGTCGTCAATCTGCACGGCCGGCTCCTTTCGAACGGGTGTTTCTGGCATACGGGTTGCGCGTCATTTTATTCCCAGCCTTTCCGCCAAGGCCAGCCTGGCGCGGGACAGGCGGCTCATGACCGTGCCCTTGGGGATGTCCAGCACCTCGGCGGCCTCGGCATAGCTGAGTTCCTCGATGCAGATCAGATGCAGGATCTCGGCCTGTTCCGGGGGCAGGGTCTTCATCGCCTGCTGGGTGGCCTGCAGCATCAGCCGCGCCTCGACCGCCCGGTCGCCGTCATCGGGCAGGGCCTCGGGGATGTCGAAGACATCGACCTGCACGCCCTCGGTCCGCTGGCGGCGGGTCAGGTCGATGAAGGCATTTCGGGTGATGCGGAACAGCCAGGGCTCCAGCCGGGCTGCGGGATCATAGCTGCCTGCGGCCCGGATCGCGCGTTCCACCGTGGTCTGGACCAGGTCGTCGGCCAGATCCGCCCGCCGGGCCAGCGACAGCGCATAGCGGCGAAGATTGGGCAGAAGCGTGATCAAAGCCTCGCCGAATGCTGGGTCCATGCCGCCCTCTTGGATCTTTTTCCCGACCGGGGGAATATTTGCGGGTCTGCCGCGTCATTGTCCAGAAACGAACTGTCCAAAGGGGGCCACCATGCCAAACCCGCTGCTGTTTCTGATGATCGCCCTGCTGGTCCTTGCGGGCCAGCCGCAGCGTCATGCCGACGGCTGGTCGCTGGTCGCGACTGCCCTGGCCGATGACGATGACGACGATGATGATGATGACGACGACGACGATGATGATGACGACGACCGAGTGGTCCGCCGTGCGCGGCCCGCCGCCCCCGCGCCCCTGCCCATCCGGGCCGAGAACGAGGTTCTGGCGCGCGGCCTGGCCGAAGCCGACCTTGCCACCCTCCAGGCCGAGGGGTTCCAGATCCTGCAGCAGCGGGAACTGTCCGAAGGCGGCAACCTGACCCGGCTTCTGAAGCCGGGGGCGCTGACCATGGACCAGGCCCGCGACCGCGTCCGCGCCCTGGCCGCTGCGGCAGAAGCCGATTTCAACCATTTCTACCGCAGCGAGCAGGCAGGGCAGGGCACGCCATGCACGGGGGCCGATTGCCTTGCCCGCGACATGATCGGCTGGCCCGCAGGGCTTGCAGGCTGCGCCGCGCTGCCGCGCATCGGCATGGTCGATACGGGGCTGAACGCCGATCACGCGGCGCTGTCGGATGCCCGGATCCGGGTCCACCGGATCGACACCGGGGCCGCGCCTTCGGATCTGCTGCATGGAACGGCGGTGGCCGCGCTTCTGGTGGGCGACCGCGACAGCCGCAGCCCCGGCCTTGTCCCGGGCGCGGAACTGATCGCTGTAGATGCCTTCCAGAAGGTCGCCCGCGATCAGCGCGCCGATGCCTTCGGCCTGATCGAGGCCCTGGATTACCTGGCCTCGCAACAGGTGCGCATCGTCAACCTGTCGCTGGCGGGACCGCCGAACGACGCCCTTGCCCGCCAGGTCGAGGAGATGGCGGCAGACGGCATCCTGCTGATCGCCGCCGCCGGCAATGGCGGGCCGCGCGCGGCGCCTGCCTTTCCAGCGGCCTATGACCAGGTGCTGGCGGTGACGGCGGTGGATCGGCGCGGCCAGGTTTATCGCCGTGCAAACCGGGGCGACCATATCGATCTGGCCGCGCCGGGGGTGAATGTCTGGACGGCGGCGTCGATCAGCGGGGCGAGATTCAGCGCTTCGCCCCGGCCCAGGGCGACGATTTGCGCGGCGCGCAGCTTCCACCACGGTAGGAGGGCGCCGACGATGCGTTTGAAGTCCCGCAGGTCGCTGGATTCGCCCGAATAAGGCGTCTTGGGCGTCCATTCCTTGCGCAGCTGCTCGGGCGCGACGTCCCTGGGCTGGAGGTCTCTGCCCTCCAGCGCCGC
This sequence comes from Paracoccus sp. (in: a-proteobacteria), assembly GCA_031178645.1. Lineage (GTDB taxonomy): Bacteria > Pseudomonadota > Alphaproteobacteria > Rhodobacterales > Rhodobacteraceae > Paracoccus. The sequence goes on from JAPSIP010000015.1 coordinate 13,353, forward strand.
CCTCAGGCACCAGTAGCGCAGACCCGGGCCCCGGCCTTCGCTGTGGCGCGACCCGATCAGTCGGTCGGGTTTGCCGGGAAAGCGCCGTTTGAGGCGGGCGGCGATCTCGGCGTGGGGCGCCACGCCGTGGAAAATCGCC
>JAPSIP010000238.1 GCA_031178645.1 Paracoccus sp. (in: a-proteobacteria)
CCAGGTCAAGACCGGGACCACCGGCCATGCCGAGGTCGTGCAGGTCGTCTTCGACAGTTCCAAGATCAGCTACGACCACCTGCTGCAACTGTTCTGGGAAAACCACGACCCGACCCAGGGGGACCGGCAGGGCAACGACGTGGGCCACCAGTATCGCAGCCTGATCATGACCTTCAACGACAGCCAGCGGGCCACGGCCGAGGCGTCCAAGATCGACTATGACAATCGCCTGGCCGTTGCGGGCTTCGCCAAGATCACCACGCAGATCGTCGATGCCGGCCGCTTCTGGCCCGCGCACGAGGCGCATCAGCAGTATCTGGAAAAGAACCCCGACGGCTATTGTGGCCTCCAGGGCACGGGGGTAGAGGCAAGCCTGCCCAACCCGGATCCGATCTGATGACCACCTTTTCCGCGCTGACCCATGTTCAAGGCCGTCAGGCCGCCGAAGCCCTGGCCGAGGCTTGCGAGGATCTGGAACCCGAACCCGTCGGCACCGGCGTCTTCGAGATCGAGGACGGATCGAACCGCTGGGAAGTGGGCGTCTATTTCACCGAGGCCCCCGACGACATCGCCCTTGCGCTTCTGGCGGCGGCCTATGGCGCCAATCACTTCGCGGTGTCCGAACTGCCCGACGTGGACTGGGTGGCCCATGTGAAGCGCGAACTGACCCCGGTGCGGGCCGGCCGCTTCTTCGTCCATGGCAGCCATGATGCCGACAACGTGCCCGAAGGGGTCGAGGCCCTGTGGATCGAGGCTGCGATGGCCTTCGGCACCGGGCACCACAACACCACCAAGGCCTGCCTCGAGGCGCTTGATCGCCTGGAAACGCAACGCTTCCAGCCCCGCCGCATCGTGGACATCGGCTGCGGCACCGCCGTGCTGGCGATGGCTGCGGCGCGGCTGTGGCCGGTCACGGTTCTGGCCAGCGACATCGACGCGGTCGCGGTGGACACCGCAGCCGCCAACGTGATCGCCAACGGGCTGGACGGCAGGGTGATCTGCATTGAGGCGGCAGGCTTCGGCCACCAGATGCTGGAGGACAACGCCCCCTATGATCTGGTGCTGGCCAATATCCTGAAGCAGCCGCTGATCGACCTGGCCCCGCAGATGGCCTCGGTGGTCGCCCCGGAGGGCAAGATCATCCTGTCGGGCATCCTGGTCACGCAGGCGGACGAAGTCGTGAAAACCTATGGGATACAGGGGTTTGCACTGGACCAGAGGGACGATCTGGGGGACTGGTCGGCGCTGACGCTGACGCGCCAAGGCTGATTGCAAAGGGCGGGCTTGAAAAACCGCCCGGAATCGGCTATGTGGGGTTGGCTGATGTTCTTCCTTCGACCTTCTGTCTGCTTTACGGCTTCAGATGTTCTTGCGACGACTGGGCCACGCCATCGCAATCTCGCGGGTGGCATACATGACAGGAGATCTCACGATGGCCAATGGCACCGTGAAATGGTTCAACGCAACCAAAGGCTTCGGCTTCATCCAGCCGGAACATGGCACGAAGGACGTGTTCCTTCACATTTCGGCAGTGGAACGCGCCGGCCTCCGCGAAATCAAGGACGGCCAGGCCGTGACCTTTGACGTGGAACGCGGCCGCGACGGCCGTGAATCGGCGACCAACCTCGCCCTGGCCTAAGCGCCTTCCGAACGACTTGGGGTGGCGGCAATGGTCGCCTCCCCTTTCCCGATCCCCGGACGCCCTTGGCGCGGGATCGGTTGATTTCCCCGAAAGAGACAATTTGATCGAGATTAGCTGGGGCCAGCCCCTGTCCTTTGTCGTTTCGCCCGACGGCGAGACGAAGACCTTCACCACCCTTGAAACCGCAGCCTATTGGCTGGAACGCAGATGGCCGGTCGACGATGTGCAGCGTCGCCAGGCAGCACGGATGCTGGATGCCGCCGCCCATTGCATGACCCCCGTCGTTTCTGCGCGCAAGGCCTTTTCGGCTGCCGCACGAAGCGCGGGTTTCAAGCCCCTCAACCAGCACTGACCGGACAAGAAAAAACCCCCTCTGCAACCGCATTGGGGGTTCGTTCGTCTTAAACCGGGATGGCTATGGCTTAGAAGCCGCGCGCAATCCGCTCGATGTCGCCGCGGCACAGACCGATATCGTCCAGCTCGCGATCCGACAGGCGGTTCAGTTCACGACGGGTCACGCGGGTATCGTTCCACGCGCTCAGCATCGCGAAAAGGTTTGCAACGACATTGCCAACGCCCCCAACAGCATAGCCGCGGTTCAGTTCAATCGTCGACATCTCATCACCTGTTTCAGAAGTGCCCGACCATCGGGCATTTGCTTCATGAACAGGGATATAGTTTGGGCAGTCAAAAAAGAGTAGCTGCGGGCAGGGCAATGCCGCCATGCAGAAAACGCAGATAAAGAATGCGTTAAGGGGGTCTTGAGGGTCGCTTTCCACCCCCGGAATGCCGCATTGCAGCATTCCGCCCTAGCGCCAGTCCCCCAAGGCCGACTGCCACAGCGCAAGTGCCGCAACGGCAGCCGTATCGGCGCGCAAAATCCGCGGTCCCAGGCTGATCCGACTCACATAGGGCAGCGACGACAGCCGCCCCCGTTCCGCGTCCGAAAAACCGCCCTCGGGGCCGATCAGGATCGCCCAGGGGCCGCGCGCCAGGCCCGCCAGCGTTTCGGCTGGTCCGGCCATGGCCTCGTCCGCCCACAGAATGCGCCGGGCCGGATCCCAGCCGTCCAGCAGCCGCGACAACGGCACCAGATCCGCGACAGGGGGCACGAAGGTGCCGCCGCATTGCTCGGCCGCCTCGACGGCATGAGCCTGCAGGCGGTCCTGGCGGATGCGTTCGGAATTGGTGTGATCGGTCTGCACCGGCTGGATGCGCGCCACGCCCATTTCGGCCGCCTTTTCGACGATGAAGTCGGTGCGCGCCTTCTTGATGGGCGCGAACAGCAGCCACAGGTCGGGCGGATCGCGCTGCGGCGCCACCTGTTCCAGCACGTCCAGCGACCCGCCGCGCTTGCTGGCGGTAACAAGACGCGCCGACCAGGCGCCGTCGCAACCGTTGAAGACCTCGATCACGTCGCCCGGCGACAGGCGCATGACGCCCCCCAGGTAATGCGCCTGGTCGCCGTCCAGCGGGACGGGTTGTTCCGCGCCCAGGGGGTGATCTATGAACAGCCTGATCCTTGCCATGGGGCCAGACGCTATGCAAAGCCGGACGGAAAGACCAGACGCCGTCGTCGACGCGCCGAAGGGCAACTGGGTGGACACCGCCGCCCCCCCGGCCTGGAGACCCTGGCTGCGCC
>JAPSIP010000239.1 GCA_031178645.1 Paracoccus sp. (in: a-proteobacteria)
GCGATGCAGACGGGATATGTTCGCTTTTCGCTGACGCAGCCCACGTCGCTGACCCTGCGCACGACCAGCCCATCCCTGGACCCGGCGATGCGGCTGTTCGATGCCCAGGGCGTGCTGCTGGCAGAAAACGACGACGCGGACGGGCTGAACGCCCGGCTCGACTTTGCCACGGCGCTTGCGCCCGGGGATTATTGCATCGGGGTCGCGGCGCTTGCTCCGCAGGCGGGTCAACTGTCGATCTCGGCCGAAAGGCTGGATCCGCAGACCTTCCTGCGCAACGCCTATCGGAAGGGTGAGTTGAACCCGCCCGCAGATGGCAGCTATCCGATCCAGGATCTGGACCTGACAACGCAGAAGCAGACGGTTGTCCTGCATGACGGCGCCGCCCAATGGGTGGGCTTCGACCTGGACCAGCCGACTGTGGTCATCATCAGCGCCTATGGCGGGCTGGTGGGCGCCGATCCGAAGCTGGTGCTGTTTGCCCCGAACGGAGCCCTCGCGGGCGAGAATGACGACAGCGATGGCGGAACCGATGCTCGCCTTGGTCCGATCCTGCTGCAACCGGGCCGCCACCAGTTGGGCGTGATTGACGTGAACCGGAACGACGGCAGCACCGGCCCGATCCGCCCCATCGGCCTGATCTTCGAGCGGTTCCTGCGGGCCGAGTGAAAGCGGCGGATCCTTGCACTGGTCCCAAGCCTTCCTATCTATGATCCGAACGGGCGGCCCCGCCGCCCCTCAGATGGAGAGGCCAGTGTCCGACAACGTCCAGCAACAGCTGCTGATCGAGCAACGCGTTGCAAATGAATCGAAATCCCAGTTGGTCGCCTATCTGCTGGCGATCCTGTTGTGGGGCTTCGGCGTGCATCGCATGTATCTGGGACGCTGGGCCAGCGGCATCATCATGCTGCTGATGTGGACCTTTGGCTGGCTGACCGCGCCGATCCTGATCGGCTGGATTCCCATCGCCCTGGTCTGCGCATGGGCCTTTATCGACCTGTTCCTGATCCCCGGCATGATCCGCAACGATCAGGCGGTCATCCGGCAAAGGCTGATGACGGGCCGCTGGTAACCCGGCTGCACGACAATTAAAAAGGCTGCGCAGGCGATCCTGCGCAGCCTTTTTGATGTCTAAAAGACAAAAACCCTACTTCGGGGCGATCATCATGACCATCTGGCGGCCTTCCAGCTTGGGCATCGATTCGATCTTGCCGGCCTCGCCCACGTCGTCGCGGACGCGGTTCAGCAATTCCAAGCCCAGATCCTGGTGGGCCATCTCGCGGCCGCGGAAGCGCAGGGTGACCTTGACCTTGTCGCCTTCCTCCAGGAACTTCATCACAGAACGCATCTTGACGTCGTAATCATGGGTATCGGTTCCCGGACGGAACTTGATCTCCTTGATCTCGATGATCTTCTGCTTCTTGCGGGCCTCGGCCTCGCGCTTTTGCTGTTCGTACTTGAACTTGCCCAGGTCCATGACCTTGCAGACAGGCGGAACGGCATTGGGCGAGATTTCGACCAGATCCAGCCCGGCTTCCTGCGCCATCTGCAACCCGACCGAGGGCGGGACCACGCCCACATTCTCTCCGTCGGCGCCAATCAGGCGGATTTCGGATACGCGGATGCGTTCATTGACGCGGGGGCCGGTATCACGGGTGGGCGGTGCGTTATGCGGTCGGCGGGCTATGGCTGTGCTCCTTTGATAGCCAAATCGGAATAGACGGAAAATAAGCGTGAAGGCCGGGGAATTCAACCGAATTTGATATCGGCGGCAGCCTTGTCCCCGCGATCCGCCCGCCCGATCCCCCGCCCATGCCTTTTCCACGCCCGGCCCCTGTGCCATAGCTTTGCGGAAACATCTTCGAGGAAAGTCGTCATGCGCGTTGTTCTGGCCCTGGTTGTCGTCCTTGCCCTCGGCTTCGGAGGATGGTGGCTTTGGCAAGACCGCCAAGCCGCGCAGGATGGCCTTTCCCCGGCGCCTTCCGCCGAACTTGCCCCGGTCGAAACGCCTGTTCCGGAAGAACAACCGTCGCCCGCGCCTGCCGCCACCGAGCCTGCCGAGGATGCGTCCGCCGCGACCCAGGCCACGGAAGCCGCCGCCGATGCGGCAGCGGATGCGGCGGCCATCGCGGCCGATGTCGCCGCCGAAGCCGTCGAAGCGTCCGAGCAGACGGACCTTGCCCCCGTCAGCGATGCCGCCGCCGAGGCCGAGGCCGCCGCCGAAGCCGCGCTTGACGCCGCCGACCGCGCAGCGGATGCCGCGGCCCTTGCCACCAGCGGCGCGACCGCCCCCGTGGCCGAAGCCGCCGCCAACGCTGCGGAAGCCGCAAACGAGGCTGCCGCCGCCACCGACCAGGCCGCATCCGCCGCCGTCGCCGCGACCCGCATCCAGTCGCTGTTGACGCCCGAGGGCTTTGACGCGGCCGAGGTGAACCGGATCATCGACGGCGCGGCCATCGGTGATACGCAGAAAGCCACCCTCAAGCGCCTGGTCGAGACGGCCGGGTCGAACCCCGACCTGCTGCGCCAGGCCCTCGACCAGGTAAAGGCCGTGATGCCTTGACCTCGCATCCGTCGCTGGCCGATTTCCTCAAGTCGCGCCCGCCCGTCCTGGCGCGCGGGCCGCTGGCGATCATCCTGGTGGAAGACGACGCGGCGGTCCCAGAAACGCTGCGCCATCACCTGGACATCGGTTTCCGGCACATCCTTGCCCTGTCGCCCGACCCGATCCCCGTTGCGCCCGAGGATGCGCCGCGCATCACGAACCTGCACTGGCAGACGCGCGACCCGCTGGCCCATCAGGGCGCCGTGAACGCGGTCATGGCGGCGGTGCCAGCGGGAACCTGGCTTTACTACTGCTATAACGCCGAGTTTCTGTTCTTCCCCTTTTCGGAAACCCGCAGCGTCGGAGAGCTTCTGGCCTTCCATGCCGAGGAACGGCGCGAGGCGATGCTGACCTATGTCGTCGATCTCTATTCGCCTGATCTGACGCGGGATCCGAACGCCGTCAGCCTGTCTGATGCGATGTTCGACCGCGCGGGGTATTTCGCGCTCGGCCGGCCGGGGCCGGACGGGCAGCCGCTGGACCGGCAGCTTGATTTCCACGGAGGCCTTCGCTGGCGGTTCGAGGAGCATGTCGCCCCTGCCCGCCGCCGGATCGACCGGATCGGCCTGTTCCGCACCGCCCCCGGCCTTCGCCTGGAACCCGATCACCGCCTGAACCTGCCGGAATACAACACCTATGCCTGCCCGTGGC
>JAPSIP010000240.1 GCA_031178645.1 Paracoccus sp. (in: a-proteobacteria)
CGCGTCCCTCAGGGCCGGGGTTCACCCCTGAAGATGATGTTGTTCAACAGATAGCGATAGCCGCGCGACCAGCTTTCATCGGTATTGCCCCGGATGTCGACGGCGCCATGGCGGACGTTCGTCCGCGCCTCGGCGTCCCGCAGGAACAGGTTCAGCGCCAGGATCAGTTCCGAGGTCTTCTGGATCTCTCCGGTCACGGAGTAATCCGCGCCCAGTTCCTGCGCCAGCTTCATGTCGCAGCCGTTGCAGGATGCGATGTTCTTGACCTGCGCCAGCTTTTCGGCGACGGGCGCCGTATCCACCAGGGTAAAGCCGCGCGCTTCCAGGTTCTGGGCGATCTGATCCTGAACCAGGGCGACGCGGGCGCGTTCGTCGCTGTCGTCGGGATCGCCCGCATTGTTCATCAGGTAAAGGCCGAAAAAGGCCACGGTCCCGCGCGGCACCGGATCCTGCGCCCAGGCGGGCGAGAGGACCAGCGTTGCGGCCATTGCCAGGACAAGACGTTTCAGCATGGCTTCAGCCCCCATCAGATACGACCCGAGTCTAGCCGCCGCTTGGCCTGCTTCCTATCGGAAAAAGGGCGGAGCCGCCTTCAGCCTTCCTCGGACGCGCCGATCTCCTCCTCCAGCATGTCGTCGGGCATGGCATCGGCGGCCTGCAGGCCGAAACGCGCCGCCACGTCGGGGGCATAACGCAGCAGGTCGCCCCGCAGCTTCAGCAGCGACAGGTCCTTAGTCTTGGCTTCCAGCATCACGTCGAAGTCCAGCCCTTGGGCGGTGCGCATGAAGGTCGCGAATTCGAAGGGATTGGTGAAATCGGCATGGCCCGTCCAGATCGGCGGCAGCAGCACCGTCTTGAACCGGGAGGTGGGCTTGACCACCTCGCGCGTCAGCGGCCCCTTGGCCGGGGCATCGGCCTTCATCGCCGCGCGGTCCTTGTCGGTGACCTTGCGCTTGATCTCGCGCAGTTCGGTGCGGGGGGACGAAAAATGGATCTTCGGCCGCACGCCTTGGGGCCAGGATGCCATCACCCGTTCAAGCGTGTGGCGCAGGTCCAGGCCTTCGGGATTCAGGCACCAGAAATGCTGGTAATCAAAGATCAGCGGCACCCCGCAGCGGTCGTGGATCCACAGCACGTCGGCGGCGGAAAAGCGGATATCGTCGTTTTCCAGCACCAGGCGGCGGCGGACATGGTCGGGACATTTCTCGTATCCCTCGATCCAGCGGGCGCGGCTGGCCTCGCGGTCGTCATAGACGCCGCCGACATGGGTCACCAGCACGCCTTCCGGCCCCATGCCCATCCGGTCCAGCATTTCCGCCTGCGAGGCCAGATCCCAGATGCTTTTCGTCGTCAGCGCCGGGTCGGGGCTGTTCAGCAGCACGAATTGCGATGGATGGAAGGACAGGCGGATATCCAGGTCGCGCGCCTTGCGCCCGATCGCCGCCAGTTCGGCATCGCTGTCGGCCACCATGGAATGGAACTGCGGCATGTCCGGATGCGTGGCATAGGGCGCCAGGTCCGAGGACATGCGGTACATGTCGATCCGCGCCTCGACCAGGTAATCCAGGATCGCGTCCAGATACTCCAGCGAGGTCTTCAGATGCGGGCTCTGCTGCCATCGCCGGGCGTCGTTGCTTTTCAGGCCGGGCTTGCCCATCACCTTGACGGGAAAGCCCAGACGCAGGGGCCGGTTGGTCATTGTGGTACTGTCTCCTCGGGAAAGCCGATCCGGGCGGCGAAGTCGTTCCAGTCCTGGGGCCGCAGCGCGCCGCCGGTGGCCTGGGCATGGCCGCTGCCGTATTCCGTGCCCGCGCCGGGCGGGCGGTGGCGGGCCAGAAAACCGATCAGGTCCGTGCCGGTGGCGCTGCGGGCCGCGAAATGCACCCAGCCGGGGCGATAGCCGGTATTGGCCGCCAGAACGATCTTGTCCCGCAGCCGCCCGCGCCAGGATTGCGCGATCAGCGGGTGGATCTGGCAGGCCGAGGCAAAGCGGATCAACGCGACATCGCCGCGGATCCGGGGCGCAACGCGCCGGGCGCCCTCCAGGGCCGCCGCAACCTCGGCCTTGGCGGCATGAAGAAGATCGGTTTCGGGATGGCCGCCCCTGAGCAGATCCTTGGGTCCGTCGCATTTCAGAAGCAGCGCAAGCGCCGGCGTCGCATCGGCGCTTGCAGTCCGGCGCGGCGCGTTCACCAGCGAAACGGCATCCCGCAGCGCGGTCTTGCCAAAGCGGGCCTGTGCCTCGGCCAGTTCGGGAAAGCCCGCGTCCGCCATATCGCCGATCAGCCCAAGCGCCGCCAACCACAGAAGGCCGTCGCAGGGTCCAAGCGCGCCCGCGCACCAGAAGGCCAGCAGCGACGATGTCGGCTCGGGCAGCCAACCATTGCCCGAGATCACGGCCGCGTCGTCCGGCACGCCCCGGGGCACATGGTGGTCGATCAGCACGGTGGGCACGCCCGGCAGGATCTGGCCCGCCTGGAGGCCAAGGTCGGTGACGATCAGCCCGCCGGGGTTCAGGGCCGCAAGCCCGTCCCGCAGCGCGGGCGACCAGGGGTTTTCGCCCTTGCCCATGATGCGGATGTCGGCGGGGCGCCCCGCGCGGTCAAGCATTCGCGCCAGGATCGCCACGGCCGCCAGCCCGTCCGCGTCGAAATGCCCCAGGATCAGGGGCCGGCGCGTCGTGTCAAAGCGGTCCAGCGCGGCGCGAAAGGCGGCTGCGGCATCGTCGGGGGACTGGACGGGTGGCAGGGTCATGCTGCCCAACGGCGCAACAGGCCCACGGGTTCACGTCGCAGGCACGGAACAAAGGCCCGCCCCGGCCCGTTCCCGCCAGGACCGCAAGGAGCCCTCATGCCGGACGACCCCGATACGCTGGACCGCTTTGTCGATGCACAGGACGGCACCCATGACGGCGCGCTGTCGGAGTTGCGGCAAGGGCGCAAGCAAAGCCACTGGATGTGGTTCATCTTTCCGCAACTGCGCGGGCTTGGCCGGTCGCAGATGTCCCACCGCTATGGCATCGTCGACAAGGACGAGGCGCGGCGATACCTTGCCCATCCGGTGCTTGGCCCGCGCCTGATCCGCTGCGCCGAGGCGGTTCTGGCGCATGAAGGCGTTCCGGCGGAAACGATCTTCGGCCCGGTCGATGCGGAAAAGCTGCGATCCTCGGCCACGCTGTTCGCACAGGTCGAAGGCGCGCCGGATGTCTTCGCCCGGATCCTGCGGGTGTTCTTCGACGGCAGCCCCTGCCGC
>JAPSIP010000241.1 GCA_031178645.1 Paracoccus sp. (in: a-proteobacteria)
TCTGCGGGGCAAGCGCATCGACATCGGCCAGGTTGCGGACCACATGGACGCCGGGCAGATCGCCCCCCATCGCGGCGGGCAGGCGTCGGGCATGGGCGCCCGTGGTCAGGACCAGCACGTCATAGGCGACCTGCGCCTTGTCAGTCGTCACGATGCGGGCTGCGGGGTCGCAGGCCTGCGCGGTCTCGCCCAGGCGCAGGGTGATGCCCTGGTCCACCCACCATTCGGGCGACCGCAGCACCAGGCGGTCCAGCCCCATCTGGCCCAGCAGATAGGCCTTGGACAGCGGCGGGCGCTGATAGGGGGCGACGGGTTCAGCCCCGATCAGGGTGACCGGACCGTCATGCCCCTTGGCCCGCAGCCGCGCCGCCAGCGACGCCGCCGCCTGTCCTGCCCCCACGATCACGATCTTCATCGCCATTCCTGCCCGCTGCGGCCCGCTGGCCTGTCATCCGGGCGCACCCTATAGTCGCCGCGAATCCGTTGCAATTCAGGAGGACAGGATGACCATCACCGTCGGAGACAAGCTGCCGCAGGGTACGCTGCTGCGCGTGGGCACCAATGGCCCGGAAGCCGTCGATACCGCCGATCTGGCCCAGGGCCGCGTGGCCCTGTTCGGCGTGCCGGGCGCCTTTACCGGCACCTGCACCAACGCCCACATGCCCAGTTTCGTGCGCAATGCCGACGCCTTCCGCGACAAGGGCGTCAGCCGCATCGTCTGCGTGACTGTGAACGATCCCTTCGTGGCAGATGCCTGGTCGAAATCCACCGGTGCGCAGGACGCGGGGATCGAGGTCATGGCCGATGCCGATGGCAGCCTGACCCGGGCGCTTGGCCTGAACTTCGACGCGCCGCCCGCGGGCTTCTATGGCCGTTCGAAACGCTATGCGGCCCTGCTGAACAATGGCATCTTCGAGGCGATGGATGTCGAGGACAGCCCCGGCCAGTGCGGCGTCAGCGCAGGCGAGGCGCTGCTGGAAAAGGTCTGACCTGCGCGACCGGCGGGCCAAGGCCTGCCGGTCCTAGCCCCTGCGGAAGGGCGTGAAATCCGCAAGCGCCTCGATCTCCTCGCCCATCGCCTCGCGTTCGCGGCGAAGGTAATCGGCCAGGGCGCGTTGAAAGCCTTCGTCCCCGACCCAGTGCAGCGAATGTGTGGCGACGGGTTCGTATCCCCGCGCCAGCTTGTGTTCCCCCTGCGCCCCGGCCTCGACGCGGGACAAACCATGCGCGATGGCATGGTCGATGGCTTGGTGATAGCACAGTTCGAAATGCAGGAAGGGGTGATCCTCGACGCAGCCCCAATAGCGGCCATAGATCGCCTCCGGCCCCAGGAAGTTCAGCGCGCCGGCAATGGGCCGCCCGTCGCGTTCCGCCAGCACCAGCAGGATGTCGTCGCGCATGGTCTGGTGCAGGCAGTCGAAGAAGGCCCGCGTCAGATAGGGCCTGCCCCATTTGCGGCTGCCGGTGTCCTGGTAGAAAGCCCAGAAGGCGTCCCAGTGATGCGGCTTCAGGTCGTCGCCGGTCAGGTGGCGGATCGTGCCGCCGAAATCCTGCGCCCGCGCCCGTTCCTTGCGCAGATCCTTGCGCTTGCGCGAGGACAGCGCGCCCAGGAAATCGTCAAAGCTGCCATAATCGCGGTTCAGCCAGTGGAACTGCTGCGTGACACGGGGCAGATAGCCCATCTCGGCCCCGGCTTGCGCCTCGTCTTCGGTGCAGAAGGTCACATGCACGCCCGATGCCCCGCCCTTTTCAGCCACCCGCGTCATCCCGGCCAGCAGCGACTGGCGCATGGCCGGATCATGGGCCAGCAGCCGCGCGCCGGTGACCGGGGTAAAGGGCACCGCCGCCTGCAGCTTGGGATAATATCGCCCGCCCGCCCGCTGATAGGCCTCGGCCCAGGCATGATCGAAGATGTATTCGCCCTGGCTGTGGGATTTCGCATAAAGCGGCGCGGCGGCGACCACGGTGCCGTCATCCTCCAGCGTCACATGCAGGGGCTGCCAGCCCGTACCCCGCCCGACGGACCCCGATTCCTCAAGCGCAAGCAGGAAGCGGTGGCTGGTAAAGGGATTGCCGTCGCCAAGCCCGTCCCAGACCTGGGCAGGGATCGCAGCGATGCCGGGATGGGTGGACAGGGTCAGCGTGCTCATGCCTGGCAAGCTAGGTCGTCGTGGCGGCTTTGTCAGCGCCCCCCGCGTCACAATCGCGCAGGCCTTTCACTTTGGCCCAAATATCCCGCAGGGGGAAATCCGCCTTTGGGCGGATTGGGGGACGCGAAGTCCCCCTGCCCGGCATCAGACCGCGGCGTGGTAGCCTTCGAAGGTGATGTTGTCGGCCACGCGGCGGGCGACAACCTCCTCCCCGGCGCTGCGGATCGTCCAGCAAAGGATGGGCACGCCCATCGCCTTCAGCGCGTCCAGCCGGGGATTGCCCAGGTCGCCCTTGTCATGGGACACGAAGCAGGATCGGGTCTGGTCGAAGTCGTTGATCCCAGCCAGGTGGCTGCGGCGTTCCTCGGGGATGCCGGGCCAGTCGGCCTCAAGATAGCCGCAGGTCGTCAGCCCCACCGGAATCTGCGGCGCCAGGGCGTGGAAGGCCGCGACGACATGGGGGTTGAAGGACATCACCGCGACCGGGCCGCCATAGCCTTGCAGCGCATCCGCCACCGCCTTGTGCAGAAGCCCGATATTGGGGCCCAGTGACAGGTCTTGGTCCTTGATCTCGATCAGCAGGGGCACGCGGCCCGACACAAGGTCCAGAAACTGGGGCAGCGTCGGCACGGGCTGATCGCTGCCCAGCAATGGCAACCGACCCAAGGCCGTGGCGTCAAGATCGGCAATCATGCCCTGCAGGCCCGTCAGCCGCGCCAGGTCATAGTCGTGAAAGACCATCGGCGTGCCGTCGCGGGCGGGCTGGATGTCCAGTTCGATCGCATAGCCCGCATCAATGGCGGCCTGGGCTGCGGCAAAGCTGTTTTCCGGCACGCCGGGGCCGTGCAGGCCGCGATGCGCGATGGGCATGGTCAGGAAGGCCTGAGGCAGGATCATCACGCCACCTCGAAGATGGCTTCGATTTCGACGGCGACGCCCAGGGGCAGCGCGGGGGCGGATACGGCGGCGCGGGCATGGCGGCCGGCATCGCCGAAGACCTCGACCATCAGGTCCGAGCAGCCGTTGATGACCTTGGGCTGGTCCGTGAAATCGGGGGTCGAGTTCACGAAGCCCGTCAGCTTCACCACGCGGCGCA
>JAPSIP010000242.1 GCA_031178645.1 Paracoccus sp. (in: a-proteobacteria)
GATGCAAGCGCCTGGCCCGCCGCAGGCTCGACATAGCCTTCGGGGGTTTCGTTCATCGGGCCTTCATAGCGCAGACTGTCGGCCTGGCTGCGCACATGCACCGTGGTGCCCGTGCTGACTTGCGAAAAGAGGTCGATGATGTCCTGGTTGAACAGCCGGATGCAGCCAGCCGAGGTCGCCTTGCCGATCGAGGACGGATCCATCGTGCCGTGGATGCGGTAATAGGTGTCGCGCCCGCCTTCGTACAGATAGAGCGCCCGCGACCCCAGCGGGTTGTGCATCCCGCCCGACAGGCCGCCTGCGAACTGTGCATAAAGGTCGGGCTGGGTGCGGATCATGTTGTCCGTCGGCCGCCAGCTGGGCCATGCGGCCTTGCGCGCGATGGTGGCCGTCCCGGAATAGCCCGTCCCCTCGCGGCCCACCGCCACGCCATAGCGCATCGCCTGCCCGCCCGGCTGGACGAGGTAAAGCACCCGCGCATAGGGATCGACGACAATGGTGCCAGGCGCCTCGGGACCGTTATAGGACACCTGCTGCCGCTGGTTCCGGTCGGTCAGATAGGCTGCGCGGACTGCGGGGATCTGGATCGGCTCTCCGTTGGGGCCGGTGTCCACGCGCGCCTGATAGGCTTCGGGCACGGTAGGCGTGGCCAGCGTGATCGGCTGGCTGCTTCCACATGCGGCAAGCCCCAGGGCAACCGCCGTGAACAGGGTAACAAGACGCATCTTCATTTTCCTTCATGGCAACGGCAGCCCGCGGGCGCCAGCAGCGTCCAAATTTTTTCGTCCGAAACACCAATGCCACAAGGGCAGGGGGTGATTCGCGCAGGGCTTCATGAGCCCGTCACAGACCCCGGGCGTCAAGACATGCAATCCAGGCCAGAAGGCAGCCGTCGTCACGTTGTGGCGAATGGGCGGCAGTTTGTTCAAGATTGGCTGACGGCGGAACAAATCTGCGTTTGTTTTGGTTTCATCGCCGTAGTTGAAGACAGAAGCCTGTGGCGCAAATCCATCACCTTTGGGCGGTGCCAGGACCTGTCGGCGAAGATTGCCCCTCGGCGCGCGGCTGGCTAGGCTGCATCCGAAGCCCAAAGCGACAGTGTCCGTGACCGACCAGACTTCTTCCCGTCCCTCGGCCCTTGCCCCCTTCCGCCATCGCGATTTCCGCCTGCTGTGGAGCGCGACGCTGGTGTCGAACTTCGGCGGGCTGGTGCAGGCGGTGGGTGCGGCCTGGCTGATGACGCAGCTGACCGACAGCGCCACGCTGATCGCCCTGGTGCAGGCGTCCAACACGCTGCCCATCATGCTGCTGGCGCTTGTGTCCGGCGCGCTGGCCGACATCTTCGACCGCAAGGCGATCCTGATGTTCGCGCAATGCTTCATGGCGGCGGTGTCGCTGGCCCTGGCGGTGGTGGCCTGGCAGGGCTGGCTGACGCCCTGGCTGCTGCTGGCCTTCACCTTCCTGATCGGGGCGGGGCAGGCGCTTTACAACCCGCCCTGGCAGGCCAGCATGGGCGATCTGGTGCCGCGTTCGGACCTGCCCGCGGCGGTGACGCTGAACTCGGTCGGCTTCAACCTGATGCGCAGCGTCGGGCCGGCGGCGGGCGGCTTTATCGTCGCGGCCTTCGGCGCGGCGGCGGCATTCGCCGTGAACGCCGTCAGCTATGTCCCGCTGCTGGGCGCCTTGTTCCGCTGGCGCCCCAACATCGCCCCGCGCACCGCCCCGCCCGAGGAGTTCCTGCCCGCCGTGGCTGCCGGGCTGCGCTATGTCTTCCTGTCGCCGAACCTGACAAAGGTGATCGGACGTGCTGCCCTGTTCGGCTTCGCCGCCGTGTCCGTCCTGGCGCTGCTGCCACTGGTGGCAAAGTCCCATCCCGAGGGCGGGTCGATGCTGTTTGGCGGGCTTCTGGGCTGCTATGGCGTGGGCGCCATCGCGGGCGCCGCGCTGAACCCGCGCATCCGGGCGCGCTTTGACAATGAAAACATCGTGCGGGTGGCCTTTGCGGGCTTCGCCTTTTCCGCCATCGTGCTGGGCCAGACGCAGAATGTCTGGCTGCACGCCCTGGCGCTGCTGCCTGCGGGCGCGTCCTGGGTGCTGGCCTTGTCGCTGTTCAACGTGACGGTGCAGTTGTCCACCCCTCGCTGGGTCGTGGCGCGCGCCCTGGCGCTGTATCAGACAGCGACCTTCGGCGGCATGGCGGCAGGATCCTGGGTTTGGGGCGGCATCGCGGGGGCGCATGGCCTGGGCGATGCGCTGACGGCGGCAGGGGTCGTGCTGCTGGTCGGCGCGGTGATCGGGGTCTGGTTCAAGGCCCCCGACTTCGGCACTGCCGATCTGGATCCCGTCAACCGCTTCCGCGAACCCGCGCTGCGGCTGGATCTGCGCGGGCGGTCGGGTCCGATCATGGTGATGGTGGATTACCGGATCGCCCAGAAGGACACGGCCGAGTTCCTGCGCCTGATGCAGTTGCGCCGCAACATCCGCCGGCGGGACGGGGCGCGGAACTGGGCCTTGCTGCGCGACCTCGAACATCCCGACCAATGGTCGGAAAGCTATCACATCGCCACCTGGGACGAATATGTCCGCCACAACCTGCGCCGGACGAAATCCGACGCCGAGGTTGCGGTGGCCCTTCGCGCCCTGCATCAAGGCGAAAGCGATCCGCTGGTCCACCGGATGATCGAACGCCACAGCGTCGGCCCCGAGGATGACCTGCCCCTGATCGGCAAGATGGACGTATAGGAAAGGCCGCCATGACCACCGCCCTGTTCACGCATCCCGACGCCGAACGCCATATCACGCCCCCCGGCCATGCCGAGCAGGTCGCCCGCCATGCCGCCGTCCTTGACGCGCTTGCCGACCTGCCCCTGGACCGGCGCGAGGCGCCCCGCGCCGACGAGGCCGACATCCTGCGCTGCCATCCGCAGTCCTATCTGGAACGCATCCGCGCGGCCGTCCCCGAGGAAGGCTGGCAGATGCTGGACGCCGACACCCACCTGTCGCCCGGCAGCCTGGATGCCGCGTTGCGCGGGGTCGGCGGTGCGGTGGCGGCGGTGGATGCGGTGCTGGCGGGCGAGGTCGCGAATGCCTTTGTCGCCATGCGCCCGCCCGGCCACCATGCCGAACGCGAAACGCCGATGGGCTTTTGCATCTTCGGCAATGCGGCCATCGCGGCGATGCGGGCCTTGGACCATCACGGGCTGGACCGCGTGGCG
>JAPSIP010000016.1 GCA_031178645.1 Paracoccus sp. (in: a-proteobacteria)
CGACGGAAAAGGAAGCGGACTGGGCGACCTATATGTCCACCCGCGGCTTCAAGCCGATCGTGCCGGGCCAGGTCAGCTATTGGCAGAACTATCCCAAGTTCATGGTCAGCTTCATGAAGGCCATGTGGGGCGATGCCGCCACGGCCGAAAACGAATGGGCCTATCACTATCTGCCGAAACTCGACGTGCCCGCCTATGACGGGATGCGCATGTTCGAGTTGATGAACCACGGCAAGGTGAACCTGTATTTCTGCCAGGGCTTCAACCCGATCCTGTCCTTTCCCAACCGCGGCAAGATGACCGAGGCGTTTTCAAAGCTGAAGATGCTGGTGATCATGGATCCGCTGACGACGGAAACCTCGCATTTCTGGCAGAACCACGGGATCCACAACGACGTGGACACCGCGGCCATCCAGACCGAGGTGCTGGAACTGCCCACCACCTGCTTTGCCGAGGACGAAGGCGCCCTGGTGAACTCGGGTCGGTGGCTGCAATGGCACTGGCCGGGGGCGACCCCTCCGGGCGAGGCCAAGCACGACACCTGGATCATGGCGCAGATCTTCCTGCGCATGAAAAAGCTGTATCAGGACGAAGGCGGGGTCTTCCCCGACCCGATCCTGAACCTGACCTGGGATTACCGCGACCCGAACGATCCCAAGGCAGACGAGCTTGCGCGCGAGATGAACGGCCGCGCCCTTGCGACCGTTTACGACGCCGCCGATCCCACGAAGGTCGTGGCCGAGGCCGGGCAGCAACTGTCCAGCTTCGGGCATTACCGCGACGACGGCTCGACCATGGGCGGCTGCTGGATCTATGCCGGCAGCTGGACCGAGGCCGGCAACATGATGGCGCGGCGGGACAATACCGACCCCGACGATACCGGCATGTTCCTGAACTGGGCCTTCGCATGGCCTGCGAACCGGCGGATCCTGTATAACGCGGCCTCCTGCGATCCGCAGGGCAAGCCGTGGGATCCGTCCCGCAAGATCATCGAGTGGACCGGCGAACGCTGGGAAGGCTATGACGTGCCCGACATGCCGGTCACGGCCAAGCCGGGCGAGGTCCGCCCCTTCATCATGAACCCGGAAGGCACCTCGCGCCTCTTCAGCCGGGGCATGATGCGGGATGGTCCCTTCCCCACCCACATGGAGCCGTTCGAGGCGCCCATCGCTAACGTGTTCAACCCCAAGATGCGGGGCAACCCGGTGGCGCGGGTCTTTGAAAGCGTTGCCGACCAGTTCGCCGAGATCGGAGACCCGGAGTTCCCCTGCGTGGCGACCTCCTATCGCCTGACCGAGCATTTCCACTATTGGACCAAGCACAACCCGGTGAACGCCGCGTTGCAGCCCGAGTTCTTCGTGGAAATCAGCGAGGAACTGGCGGCCGAACGCGGCATCGAGCGGGGCGGGCGTGTCCGCGTCTGGTCCAAGCGCGGCGAGGTCTGGGCCAAGGCCGTGGTGACCAAGCGGCTGCGGCCAATGCAGATCGACGGCAAGACCGTCCATGTGATCGGCATCCCGCTGCACTGGGGCTTTGTCGGTGCCGCCAGGAAGGGCTTCGGGCCGAACAGCCTGACGTCCCAGGTGGGCGACGCCAACGTGGAAACGCCTGAATTCAAGGCCTTCATGGTCAATATTGAACCTTCGGCAGAGGAGCCGGTGGCATGAGCGAAACCGCGCCCCAACCCAAGACCGCGGCCTCGAACCCTCCGGTCCAGCCCATCGCGTCCAACCTGCTGCCGTCCGACGTGGTCCGAATCTCGGCCACCAAGGACGTGCCGCAGCCGACGCGGCAGTTGGAAAAGGTCGCCAAGCTGATCGACGTCAGCAAGTGCATCGGCTGCAAGGCTTGCCAGTCCGCTTGCATCGAGTGGAACGACACCAAGCCCGAGGTCGAGACCAACGTGGGGGTTTACGAGAACCCCCACGACCTGACGCCGAACATGTTCACCCTGATGCGCTTTACCGAATGGGTGAACCCGGAAACCGACAACCTGGAATGGCTGATCCGCAAGGACGGCTGCATGCATTGCGAGGATCCGGGCTGCCTCAAGGCCTGCCCGGCGCCCGGCGCCATCGTGCAATATTCCAACGGCATCGTCGATTTCATCCATGAAAACTGCATCGGTTGCGGCTATTGCGTGACCGGCTGCCCCTTCGACATCCCGCGCATCAGCAAGACGGATCACAAGAGCTACAAATGCACCTTGTGTTCCGACCGGGTTGCCGTGGGCCAGGGTCCGGCCTGCGCCAAGGCCTGCCCCACCCAGGCGATCGTCTTCGGCACCAAGGACGACATGATCGCCCATGCCAATGAACGGGTCGAGGATCTGAAGTCGCGCGGCTATGAAAACGCCGGGATCTATGATCCGGCGGGGGTCGGCGGGACGCATGTCTTCTATGTCCTGCATCATGCGGACAAGCCGTCGATCTATGACAAGCTGCCGGACGATCCGCGCATCTCGCCCGTGGTCGAAGGCTGGAAGGGCGTGACCAAGACCGCCGGTCTTGCCGTCATGGGCGTCGCCGCCGTGGGCGCCGCGATCCACGGCATCTTCGCCCGCGCGAACAAGGTCGACGAGCACGAGGAGAAGGAAGCCGAGAAGCTGGTCAGCTCCGGCGGCTCGGATGACAGGGGGGCTGTCTGAATGGTGCGTCCCGTCTATTCCGAACCGGGCGACCGGATCGAATCGACCCGCCCGGTAACGGTCAGCCGTTACCGGGGGTTCATCCGCGCCAACCACTGGATCACGGCGCTGTCGCTGATCCTGCTGCTGTTGTCAGGCTTGGCCTTCTTCCACCCCTCGCTGTATTTCCTGACCGGCTTGTTCGGCGGCGGGCAGACGGCGCGGTGGCTGCATCCGGTCATCGGCGTGGTGCTGTTCGTCAGCTTCATGGTGATGTTCATCCAGTTGTGGAGGCTGAACCTGCCGACGCCGGATGACAGGAAATGGCTGAACCAGATCGGCGACGTGGTGAAGGGCAACGAGGAAAACCTGCCCGAGCTTGGCAAGTACAATGCCGGGCAGAAGTTCATCTTCTGGGGCATGACGCTGCTGATCGTGGTGCTGATCGTGTCAGGCGTGATGATCTGGGAACAGTTCTTCGGCGATCTGGTCTCGATCCCCACCCGCCGCTGGGCGGTCCTGACCCATGCGCTTGCGGCGGTGGCGATCATCCTCGTCTTCATCCTGCACGTCTATGCGGCCTTCTGGACGCGCGGCACGCTGCGGGCGATGACGCGGGGCACCGTCACGGGTGGCTGGGCCTATCGCCACCACCGCAAATGGCTGCGCGAACTGGCTGGACGCCGCCAGAACGGCCCGGCAGAATAGCCCCAACAAAGGTGGCCGGTCCGGCCCGGAGTGACGATGAACGACAATCTGAAACCCGACCCTTCGGTCATTGGCGGCGTCCCTGTGGCGCCGCTGGCTTTTCTGCCCGATGCCGCAGCCGTCTTTGACAAGAGGGCTGGGCGCTTTGCCTTTCTGTCCGACCACGGCGGCAATCTGGCACCCTATCTGCGCTTCCTCGCCGACCTGACCGCCTTGCAGGCGCGGCTTGCGCGCGAACTGCCCGCCCTTACGCCGGTTCCCTCGGACCGGGTGGAACTGGCCCGCTCCAGCCGGATGCCCCCCATCGACCGCGCGGCGCTTGCTGTGGACCAGGGGATGCACGCCACGCTGAATCGCTTCCTGGCCGAGGTCGCGGCCCTGGAGATGCCCGAACAGGCTCGCCTCGCGCTGTCCGCCGTGACGGCATCGGGGATCGCCGACCGGCATTGGCTGCTGGAAAACATCCTGTCGGACCGCATCCCCGACGACAGCGCAGCCCCGCACCTGTTCGTCGGCGCGGCGGTGCAACTGCACCTGGCGCGGCTGGCGGCGACGCTGGACCCATCGAAGCTGGTCAAGATCCGCACCGGCACCTGCCCCACCTGCGGGGGCAAGCCCGCAACGTCATCCGTCATGGGCCAGGCCAACATCGAAAGCACCCGCTACGCCACCTGCGGCTGCTGCGCGACGCAGTGGAACGAGGTGCGCGTTGTCTGCCTGTGTTGCGGATCGAACGCCGCGATCAGCTATCGCAGCGCCGAAACCGGCGAGGCGACGGTCAAGGCCGAGGTTTGCGGCGACTGCAACAGCTGGGTCAAGATCCTGTATCAGGTCAAGAACGCCAGCCTGGATCCCATCGCCGACGACGTGTCCAGCCTGGGTCTGGACATGCTGATGAAGGACACGGACTTCCGGCGCGGGGGCTTCAACCCGTTTATCGCGGGATACTGATGGCGGGGTTCCGCGCCCTGCCCTCGGTCGATCAGTTCCTTTTGTCCGACATGGGCCGGGCGCTGATCGACAGCCACGGCCGCACGGCGGTGACGGCGGGCCTGCGCACCCGGCTGGACGCCGCCCGCGCGGCCATCCGCGACGGCGCCGATGGCGCTGCCGAGTGCGCGCGCCTGCCGCATCTGCTGGCCGCCGACCTGGCCGCGGCCGCGCAGTCCAACCTGCGCCCGATGCTGAACCTGACCGGCACCGTCCTGCACACCAACCTGGGCCGCGCGATCCTTGCGGATGAGGCCATCGCGGCCGCCGGTGCCGCAATGGCCGCGGCCCTTGCCCTGGAGTTCGACCTGGAAACCGGCGGGCGCGGACAGCGCGACGACCACCTGCGCGGCCTGCTGTGCGAGTTGACGGGGGCCGAGGATGCCACGGTCGTCAACAACAACGCCGCTGCCGTCCTGATCGCGCTGAACAGCTTCGGCCAGGGGAGGCAGGCCATCGTGTCGCGCGGGGAACTGATCGAGATCGGCGGCGCCTTCCGGATGCCCGACATCATGGCCCGCGCAGGCGCCCATCTGGTCGAGGTGGGCACCACAAACCGCACCCATCCGCGCGACTATCAGGACGCGATCACGCCCGACACGGGGCTGATCCTCAAGGTCCATACATCGAACTACCGGATCGAGGGCTTCACGGCCGAAGTCCCCGCGCCTGCCCTGGCGCAGATCGCGCGCAAGGCAGGCGTGGTGCTGCTGAACGACCTGGGCGCGGGATCGCTGGTCGATCTGGCTGCCTGGGGCCTGCGCCGCGAACCCACAGTGGCCGAGGCGGTGGCCGAGGGCGCGGATCTGGTGACTTTCTCAGGCGACAAGCTGCTGGGCGGGCCTCAGGCGGGCTTCATCGTCGGACGCCGCGACCTGATCGCGCAGATCAACAGGAACCCGCTGAAGCGCGCTGTCCGCCTGGACAAGATCCGGATTGCCGCGCTTGAGGCCACGCTGCGCCTTTACCGCGACCCGGACCGGCTGGCCCAACGCCTGCCGACGCTGCGATACCTGTCTCGCCCCCAAGCCGACATCGCCGCGCAGGCAACGCGCCTTGCCCCGCAGGTAGGTGCGCTGCTGCCGGATCACACGGTGACGGCCACGGACTGTGCCAGCCAGATCGGATCGGGTTCCTTGCCGACAGACACGATCCCCTCGGCAGGGCTGCGGATCACGGGCGCGGGCGGCGATGCGCCCGACCGGCTGGCGGCGCGGTTGCGTGCACTTCCTTGCCCCATCGTCGGCCATATCCGTGACGACGCCCTGATCCTGGACCTGCGCTGCCTCGACCGGGACGAGGATCTGCTGGGGGCGTTGTCGGCATGATCGTCGGCACGGCGGGTCATATCGACCACGGAAAGACGGCGCTTGTGAAGGCGCTGACCGGCACCGACGCCGACCGCCTGGCCGAGGAAAAGGCCCGCGGCATCACCATCGACCTGGGCTTTGCCTATGCCGACCTCGGCGCCCCCGATAATCCTGGCGCGATCACGGGTTTTGTCGATGTGCCGGGGCATGAACGTCTGATCCACACGATGCTGGCCGGCGCGGGCGGCATCGACATGGCGCTGCTGGTCGTGGCCGCCGATGACGGCGTGATGCCGCAGACGCGGGAACATGTGGCGATCCTGAACCTGCTGGGCATCGGGCGCGGGATCGTGGCGCTGACCAAGGCCGATCTTGCGGATGACGCGCGGCGCCAGGCGGTTGCTGCGGAAATCAACGAAGCCCTGTCAGGCACCGCCCTGGCGAATGCGCCGATCCTGCCTGTGTCATCCGTGACCAGCGAAGGCATCGACGCCCTCCGCGCCGCTCTGATCGCGGCCGAGGCCGAGACGACCGCCCGCCACGCCGACGGCCCGATGCGGCTGGCGGTGGACCGCAGCTTCACGCTGTCGGGCGCAGGAACGGTCGTGACCGGCACGATGCTGACTGGCCGGGTCGCCGTGGGCGATCAGGTGATGGTCAGCCCTGCCGGCCTACCCGCCCGCATCCGCGCCATCCACGCCCAGAACCGCCCAGCGACCGAAGGTCTGGCGGGCCAGCGTTGCGCGCTGAACCTGGCGGGCGAGGCGATCAGCAAGGACGCCATCCATCGCGGCGACGTGGTCCTGTCCCCCGCCCTGCACGCCCCGACCGACCGAATCGACGCCTGGCTGACGGTGCTGCCGTCGGAGCCCAAAGCCATCGGCACCTGGTTTCCTGCCCGCCTGCACAGCCACGCGGTCGAAACCGGCGCCCGCATCGTGCCCCTGGGTGATCCCATCCAACCCGGCAGCGGCGGCCCTGTGCAGATCTTGCTGGACCGGCCCATCGCCGCGGCGGTGCATGACCGTTTCATCCTGCGCGACGTGTCCGCCAGCCGCACCATCGGCGGCGGGCGCTTCCTTGACCTGCGCGCCCCCGCCCGCAAGCGCCGCACGCCCGAACGGCTGGCGCTGATCGAGGCCGCCCGCGCCACCGATCCCGCCACGGCCCTGGCCGCGATGCTGTCGGTTGCGCCGGTCGATCTGCCAGGATTCGCCCGCGACCGCAGCCTGTCGCCTGCCGATCTGGCCGATGCGCTGCGCCGCGCGAATGCTGCCACGCTGGGCGATCTGGCCCTGGGTCGTCCGGTCCTGGAGGCGCTGCAAGCCCAGTTGACGGAAACGCTGACGCAATTCCACGCCGATAACCCCGACCTGCCCGGCCTGGGCCGGGAACGCCTGCGCCTTGCGCTGACCCCTCGCCTGCCCAAGGATGCCTTCCTGACCTTCCTGCGCCAGCAGGCCGATGCGGGCCACGCCGTTCCCGATGGGGCCTTTGTCCGCCTGCCCGGCCACGAGGTCCGCCTGACGCCCGAGGACGAGGCGCTGTGGGACCGCATCGCCCCCGCCCTTGTGGGCGAAGTACGGTTCCGCCCGCCGCGCGTGCGCGACTTTGCGACGGATTTCGCCGTGGACGAAAAGGACGTGCGCCGCGTCCTGCGGCTGACCCAGAAACTGGGGCGCACCGACCAGATCGCCCATGACCATTTCTTCGCCCGCGAGGTGACGCGGGAAATGGTGGCGATCATCCATGAAGTCGCAGGGGAGGCCCCCGATGGCTGGTTCACCGCCCCCGCATTTCGCGACCGGGTGCAGAACGGCCGCAAGGTCGCCATCGAGATCCTCGACTTCTTCGACCGCCTCGGGCTGACCTTGCGCCGGGGCGATTTACGTCGCATCAACCCGCATCGCGCCGACCTGTTCGGCGATCCTGGAAGGGAATCGTCCCCGGTGGGGCGGCCGGACTTCAAATCCGGTTGGGGCAGCGAGACTGTCCCGGGTGGGTTCGACTCCCATTCCCTTCCGCCAGTTTCCGAAGGCCAGCCATGAACGAAACCGATTTCGACGACTGGGTGCAGCGGACCTATGCCGAAACCCAGGGCTTCACGATG
This sequence comes from Paracoccus sp. (in: a-proteobacteria), assembly GCA_031178645.1. Taxonomy (GTDB): domain Bacteria; phylum Pseudomonadota; class Alphaproteobacteria; order Rhodobacterales; family Rhodobacteraceae; genus Paracoccus. Next base: position 7,745 of record JAPSIP010000016.1, read on the forward strand.
CTGATCGTGCTGCTGGGCATCGGCGACGGGCGCATCGACCTGTTGCGGTCGGCCTATCTGCACGTGATCGGGGACGAGATCCGCTGGCCCGACATGGCGGGCTATCTGGACGGATCGGGCGTGGCTTGGGATGCGGTTGCCCTGTTCCGCGCGGGGCGCGAGGGGCTGGTCAAGGACGATATCGCCCGCGACCGGCTGGACCAGCTTGTCCGCGCGATGAACGGCGACCGCACCCTGATCCGGGACGGAGAGTTCCTGAACCGCAACGGGCTGCGGCTGCGGCTGGACGATGCCGAGCCACAGCCGCCGATCCTGAACTGATCAGCAGGCGGCGGGTTGCGCCGCCGCAGGCTCGGCCCGTCCGGCCAGGTCCAGGCCGCGCGCGGTGGGCGGCTGCCAGGTCGGAGAAGCGTTCACCGCGCCTTGCGTGTTCGTTCCCAGATGCGACCCGCCAAGGCCGCCGCTCCACCCGCTGGTGCCGGCGTTGTTGGCCTCGGTGCTGTCGGAACCGGGCTGCGGCTGTGTCGCGGGCTGGGCCACCGTGTCGGGGGCCGGGCAATTGCCTTCGCCCGACTGGCCCTGCACCTGCGTTTGGGCCGCGGGCGCCTGGGTCGCGGCGCGGGGCTGGGCCATGTCCGGCACGGCGGGCACGGGGGCAGGCGCAGGCGCGGTCTGCGGCCAGGCGGCGCTTGCGGCCAGAAGGCTGGTGGCGATGATGACGCTGAAGCGGGTCATGGCGGGCCTTTCCGTGAAGGGGACGGCGGAAAACGCCCGGCCCGCTGCGCGGGTTCCGCTTGCAGAGAACCGCCCCCCCGACTAGAAGGGCGGGAATTTTTTCGGGCCGCCACGCTTTGGCGGCCATCATGGCATGAGGACGATGATGCAGGTCACGGAAACGCAGAACGAAGGTCTCAAGCGGGGCTATCAGTTCACCCTGCCGGCAGCTGATCTGGCCGCAACGGTCGATGCAAAGCTGAAGGAAGCGCAGCCCGAAGTCGAGATGAAGGGCTTTCGCAAGGGCAAGGTCCCGATGGCCATGCTGAAGAAACAGTTCGGCCAGCGTATCCTGGGCGACGCCATGCAGGAAGCCGTCGACGGCGCGCTGAAGAACCACCTGGACACCTCGGGCGACCGTCCCGCGACCCAGCCCAAGGTGGAAATGCAGAACGGCGAAACCTGGAAGGAAGGCGACGACGTGGTCGTCAACGTCTCCTACGAGGCGCTGCCCGCGATCCCCTTGGTGGACCTGACCAGCCTGTCGCTTGAAAAGCTGTCGGTCCCGGCCGAGGAAGCCGCGATCAACGAGGCGCTCGAGAACCTGGCGAAGTCGGCGCAGTCCTTCGAGGATCGCAAGAAGGGCAGCAAGGCCAAGGACGGCGACCAGGTCGTCATCGACTTCAAGGGCTTCGTCGACGGCGAGGCATTCGAGGGCGGCGCGGGCGAGGATTACCCGCTGGTGCTGGGTTCCAACAGCTTCATCCCCGGCTTCGAGGATCAGCTGGTCGGCGCCAAGGCCGATGACGACGTGACCGTCACCGTGACCTTCCCGACCGAATACGGCGCGCCGCATCTGGCGGGCAAGGAAGCCACCTTCGAATGCAAGGTGAAGGCCGTGAAGTCGCCCAAGGCGGCGGAACTGGACGACGAGCTGGCCAAGAAATTCGGCGCCGAGGATCTGGAAGGCCTGAAGAAGCAGATCGCCGGCCGTCTGGAACAGGAATATGCCGGCGCTGCCCGTGCGATCCTGAAGCGCTCGCTGCTGGACCAGTTGGACGAGAAGGTGAAGTTCGACCTGCCCGAATCGCTGGTCGAGGCCGAGGCGCAGCAGATCGCCCACCAGTTGTGGCACGAGGAAAACCCCGAGGTCCACGACCACAACCACGGCAGCATCGAGCCCACCGACGAGCACAAGAAGCTGGCGGAACGCCGCGTCCGCCTGGGCCTCTTGCTGGCCGAGATCGGCCAGAAGGCCGAGGTCACCGTGACCGACCAGGAAATGACCCAGGCCGTGCTGCGCGCCGCCCGTCAGTATCCCGGCCAGGAACGCGCCTTCTTCGAGTTCGTCCAGCAGAACCAGGCCGTGCAGCAGCAACTGCGCGCCCCGATCTTCGAGGACAAGGTCGTCGATCACATCGCCGAGCAGGCCCAGCTGAGCGAAAAGACCGTGACCAAGGAAGAACTGGAAAAGGCTGTCGAGGCTCTGGACGAACTCTGATCGTCTTCTGCCGCCCATTCGGAAAGGCCGCGCCACCCGCGCGGCCTTTTCATTTGCGGATCTTGTGACTGCCCTACCCTCCCCTTATCCTGTGGCCATGTCAGCACAACTCCACCTCATGAAGCTTTGCGTTGGCGCCGAAGGGCCTGACGAACTGATGCAATGGCAGCGCCGCTTTGGCGACGGCCATGCCATCCATGTCACCCGCATGTGGCCCAAGCGCGAAGAAGAACTGCTGGCCGGCGGGTCGATCTTCTGGGTGTTCAAGGGCGTCATGCTGGCCCGCCAGCGGATCGTCCGGCTGGACGAACATCACCGCGACGACGGCATCCGCCGCTGCGCCCTGATCCTTGACCGAGATATCGTGCCGGTGACTGCCGTGCCGCGCCGCCCCTTCCAGGGCTGGCGCTATCTGGCCGCCCAGGACGCCCCCGCCGACATGCCGCGCGGCCGGGAAGGCGACACTGCCCTGCCCCCGCAGATGGCCGCGGCGCTTGCCGAAATGGGCCTTGTCTGATGCTTGACGAGGCCCGCGCCATCGTTTAGCCAAGGCGCCACGCGGGTGTAGCTCAATGGTAGAGCAGCAGCTTCCCAAGCTGAATACGAGGGTTCGATTCCCTTCACCCGCTCCAATCCCCCCACATCGTGACGGACGAACCTGCTGCCGCTGCGCATGAAAAAAAGCCGCGGTGGTGAACCGCGGCCCAGGTTTGTCTTTATGGCTTCGGGATCAGAACCCGAAGCTGAACTTCCGCACGATGCCCAGCTTCAGCGCGGGCTGGTATTCATCCTGCACGACCGGCGAATCCGCGGCGTCGCCGATCAGCTTGCCGTATTCAACCTCGCCCAGGACAGCCAGATTGTCGGTCAGGGTGACGCGCGCCTCGAAGGTGATCGCGGCCTTGTTGAAGCCGCCGCCGATGTCATAGGCGGGGCGGCCGGGTCGCGCTTCGTCGGCATCCACGCCGAAATAGGTGTCGTTGTAGTCGCCATTGCCATAGCCCAGCGACAGGCCCGACCACAGCGTCACGCGCTCGGACAGGTCGGTGCGATACTTGGCGCCCACTTCCCCCGTCAGACCCTCGTGGCCGTCAAAGCCCCGGCGGACCGAAGCAAAGGTCATCAGCGGACCCATGCCATAGCTGGCGCGCAGACCCAGTTCATAGGCGGGGTCGATGTCCCGCATCCCGGCCAGATCGTCGCTGTCCGAGGCCTCGCGCTCGCCCTCGATGTTGAAGGACGGAGAGATCGCGAAGCCTTCGCGCAGGTCGCTGCCGGGCTGGGTGAAGCCCGCGTTGCGCCAGATCAGCCAGGTCCCCGCCTTGGCGTCGTCGGAACCCGGATATTCCGGTCCGACATCCACGCCGACCCCAAGATCGACCGAGAATTCGCGGCCAGCAAAGCCGAGATCCTGCGCATGTGCACCCGTGGCAGCGGATGCGGCAAGAACGGCCAGGGCCAGCAGATGTTTCATGGTCGGGTCCTTCGGAGGGGTCGGCGGGATGTAGATGCTACCTAGGGTCGAATCGCGATGTCGCACAAGACGCGCCGCGCCTGCCTGCGACGATCATCGGGCAGGCGGCGCATTTGGGCAACAGCCTAGGCCTGCCCCGCGCCCCGTTCCGCCCCGTCCAGGCTTTCCAGCGCGGACATCCACAAATCCTCGGCCCGCGCCATCGCCTGCACGGCCTCGGACCGCTTGGAGGACCAGCGTTTCGCCTCGTGCGGGTCGTTATACAGCGCCGGATCGGCCAGCTTGACGTCCAGCTTTTCCAGCATCTCGGTCAGCTTCTGGACGCGCTCCTCGGCGCGGCGAACCTCGGCGCGCAGGGCAAGGATTTCGTCGCGGGGCGCGCGCTTCGGGGCGGCTTTCGGCTTTTCCTCGACCACCTTCGGCTCGTCCCCGCCCAGCAGGAAGCGGCGATAATCGTCCAGGTCGCCTTCATAGGGGGCAACTGCGCCGTCCTTGACCAGCCACAGCCGGTCCGCCACCAGCCCCAGCAGGTGCATGTCGTGGCTGACCAGCACCACGGCGCCCGTATAGTCGTTCAGCGCCTCGGTCAGCGCCTCGCGGGATTCGATGTCCAGGTGGTTGGTCGGTTCGTCCAGGATCAGCAGATGCGGCGCGTCGATGGTCGCGATCAGCAGCGACAGGCGCGCCTTCTGGCCGCCCGACAACTGGCCCACCTTGGTTTCGGCCTGCGCCTCCATCAGGCCAAAGCCCGCCAGCCGCGCGCGCAGCCTTGCCGGCGCCTCGGCCGGGCGGAGGCGGCGGATATGATCCAGCGGCGTTTCGGCCAGGTCCAGTTCGTCCACCTGGTGCTGCGCGAAATAGCCGATGCGCAGCTTGGATGACCGGGTCAACTTGCCTTCCATCGGTGCCAGACGTTCGGCCAGCAGCTTCGACAGCGTTGACTTGCCCTGCCCGTTGCGGCCCAGCAGCGCGATGCGGTCGTCCTGGTCTATGCGCAGGGTCAGCTTGCGCAGCACCGCGCGGTCGTCATAGCCGACGCTGGTCCCTTCCATGGCGACGATGGGGGGCGACAGTTCCTCGGGCTGGGGAAAGCCGAAGCGGTGGAACTTGGCTTCCTCGGGCGCGGTGATTGGCTCCATCTTGGCCAGCATCTTGACGCGGGCCTGGGCCTGGCGGGCCTTGCTGGCCTTGGCGCCGAAGCGGTCCACGAAGCTTTGCAGATGGGCGCGGCGGGCCTGCTGCTTCTTCGCCTCGGCCGCCTGCAAGGCGCGACGCTCCGCCCGCAACCGGGCAAAGTCGTCATAGCCGCCCGTGTAGAGCGTCAGCTTGCGGTTCTCGAGATGCAGGATATGCCCGACCGCGCGGTTCAGCAGGTCGCGGTCGTGGCTGATGATGATGACCGTATGCGGATAGCGCGCCAGATAGGTTTCCAGCCACAGCGCGCCTTCCAGATCCAGATAGTTGGTTGGTTCGTCCAGCAGCAGCAGGTCGGGCTGCGCGAACAGCACGCCCGCAAGCGCCACGCGCATCCGCCAGCCGCCGGAAAAGTCGCCGGTGGGCCGTGCCTGGTCGGCGGTGGAAAAGCCCAGGCCGTCCAGGATGGATGCCGCCCGCGCCTCGGCCGACCAGGCGTCGATATCGGCCAGCCGGGTCTGGATGTCCGCACTG
>JAPSIP010000243.1:0-1150 GCA_031178645.1 Paracoccus sp. (in: a-proteobacteria)
AGGTCATCGACCAGATCAAGGCCGACAAGGTCATCACCTATGTCAAGCGCCGCCGCAAGCACAGCTCGCAGCGCACGCGCGGGCATCGCCAGCAGCTGACCCTGCTGCGGGTGACCGATGTCATGGCCGAAGGCGCAGGATCGACCGGCGTGAAAACCGCCGTCGGCGCGCGCACCAAAGAAAACGCGTAAGGAGACTGAGCCATGGCACACAAGAAAGCAGGCGGTTCGTCCCGCAACGGTCGCGACTCGGCTGGTCGCCGTCTTGGCGTCAAGCTGTTCGGCGGTCAGGAAGCCATTGCCGGCAACATCATCGTGCGTCAGCGCGGCACCAAGTGGTGGGCCGGCGCCAATGTGGGCATGGGCAAGGATCACACCCTGTTCGCCCTGGCCGACGGCCACGTGACCTTCAAGAAGGGTCTGAAGGGCCGCACCTTTATTTCGGTCATTCCCGCGACTCTCGAAGCAGCCGAGTAACCCGAGCTTAACATTTCACTGTTACAGGGGGATCGGCGGAAGCCGGTCCCCCGCCTGTTTTCCGGGGAGGGAAAATTGGTCATGTCAGCACCGATGAGGGAAGGAACGCGTCTGGACGACCTCAACGTCACGGACGCCACGTTGAACCAGCCCGTCATCGCCACAGAACGGTTCGTCCTGCGTCCCCTGCGTCCATCGGATGCGGGGATGATCGCCCATTACACCGCCGACAAGCGCGTGGCCGAAGGCACCCGCGCAATCCCGCATCCGCTGCCGCCCGGCGCCTCGGAAGGCTTTGTCGCGCGTGCCCTGTCCGCCGAGCGGGCCGAGGATGTCTGGGCCATCGATGGTTCGGCCAACAAGCTGGCGGAACTGCTGGGCGTGGTCTCGCTGACCAGGATGGAGGACGATCAGTCGGAACTGGGCTTCTGGATCGGCGCCGGGTTCTGGAACACGGGCTTCGCGACCGAGGCCGTGGATGCCCTGGTCCGCGCCAATCCGCACAATGCCCGGACCCTGTTTGCCGAGGCTTTCCAGGACAATCCGGGTTCAGCGCGGGTGCTGACGAATTGCGGCTTCGTCTATCTGGGTGACGCCGAAAGTTGGTCGATCGCCCGCAATGCGCGGGTCCCCCCCTGCCCCTACATCTTGCGCAGATAGGTCCAGGTGGGGAC
>JAPSIP010000243.1:1160-3195 GCA_031178645.1 Paracoccus sp. (in: a-proteobacteria)
AAGATATGGCGTTGCAGTTTCTGCATCTTGCGGCATTGCAATCCTGATCGCCCGCCATACCTCGTCTGGCATGAGCATTCCCTTTTCCCTTCTCGATCTGTCGCCGGTGCCCGAGGGTTCCGAGGCTGCCGATGCGATCCGCAACACCCTTGATCTTGCGCGCCATGCCGAGGACTGGGGCTATCGCCGGTTCTGGCTGGCCGAACATCACAACATGCCGGGCATCGCCAGTGCCGCGACGGCGGTTCTGATCGGGCTGGTGGCGCAGGCGACGTCCAGCATCCGCGTGGGCGCCGGGGGGATCATGCTGCCGAACCATGCGCCGCTGACGGTGGCGGAATCCTTTGGCACGCTGGCCACCGCCTTCCCTGATCGCATCGATCTGGGCCTGGGCCGCGCGCCCGGCGGTGACGGGGCGGTGATCCGCGCATTGCGCCGCGATCCGATGGCCGACAGTTTTCCACAGGATGTGGTCGAGTTGCTGGATTATCTGGGGCCAGAGCGGCCGGGCGCCGCGGTCCGCGCGCTGCCCGGTGAGGGGACGAACGTTCCCGTCTGGATCCTGGGCAGCAGCCTGTTCGGCGCGCAACTGGCCGCGCATCTGGGCCTGCCCTATGCCTTTGCCAGCCATTTCGCGCCCTCGGATCTGGATCGGGCCATTGCCATCTATCGCGAACGGTTCCGGCCGGGGCCGTGGAACGACCGGCCGCAGGTGATGCTGGCGATCAATGTCTTCGCCGCCGACGATGGCGATGAGGCGCGCTATCTGCGGACCTCGATGCAATTGGCTTTCGCGCGGCTGCGGACGGGGATGCCGGGCAAATTGCCGATGCCGGTCCGGGATCTGGATGCCGAGATCGGCGGCCAGATGCGGCGCATGGTGGATGAGGCGCTGAAGATCAGCGCGGTCGGCAATGTAGTCGAGGTCGGGGTGCAGTTGCGCGACCTGATCGCCACCTATCGCCCCGACGAGGTGATCCTGACCGGCCAGATCCACGATCACCAGGCGCGGCTGCGCAGTTTCGACATCGCGGCCGACGTGATGAAGGCGCTTTAGCCAGAGCGGAAGCCGCTGAGACATGTCGAAAGGCCGCCCCGGTGATCGCGGGGCGGCCTTTTTCGTGGCGATTAGGGCCGGGTGCGCAGCAGGCCCATGATCTCTTTCGTACGTTCCAGGATCGGGGTCGCGATCTCGTCCGCGCGGATCGCGCCTTTGCCCAGGATGCGGTCGATCTCGGCCGGGTCGGCCATGAAGTCGTTCATCCGCTTCGTGATGGGTTCAAGCGAGGCGACGGCCAGATCGGCAAGCGCGGGCTTGAAGGCGCCGAAGCCCTGGCCCTCGAACTGCGACAGGACCTGGTCGGGGGTCTGGTCGGCCAGGGCGGCATAGATGTTGACCAGGTTGCGCGCCTCGGGGCGGTCCTTCAGGCCGTCGGTCGTGCCGGGCAGGGGGTCGGCATCCGTTCGGGCCTTGCGGATCTTCTGGGCGATCGCGTCGGCACTGTCGGTCAGGTTGATCCGGCTGGCGTCCGAGGGGTCGGATTTCGACATTTTCCTGGACCCGTCCCGCAGCGACATGACCCGCGTGGCGACGCCCTCGATCAGCGGTTCGGTAATTGGGAACTGCTCGACGCCGTAATCGTGGTTGAACTTGGCGGCGATGTCGCGGGTCAGCTCCAGGTGCTGCTTCTGGTCCTCGCCCACCGGGACCGCCGTCGCCTGATAGGTCAGGATGTCGGCGGCCATCAGCGCGGGATAGGCCAGAAGGCCCAGGCTGACGTTTTCGGTGTTCTTGCCCGCCTTGTCCTTGAACTGGGTCATCCGGTACATCCAGCCGACTCGCGCCACCGTATTGAAGAGCCAAGCCATTTCCGCATGGGCAGCGACCTGGCTCTGGTTGAACAGGACCGATTGCGCGGGATCGACGCCCGCTGCCATGAAGGCGGCGGCGGCTTCGCGGATGTTGCGGCGCAGGGTTTCGGGTTCCTGCCAGACGGTGATTGCGTGCAGGTCCACAAGGCAATAGATCGTCTGG
>JAPSIP010000244.1 GCA_031178645.1 Paracoccus sp. (in: a-proteobacteria)
CCTCGGGCAGGGTGCGGGCATTGGATTCGACCGCCCCGGTCAGGGGATAGCAGCCCAGTGTGCGGAAACGGACCGAACGCATCTGCGGCGTTTCGCCGTTCAGCGGGAAGCGGTCGTCATCGACCATGATCAGCAGCCCGTCGCGTTCCACGACCGGGCGCGGTTCGCTGAAATACAGCGGCACGATCTCGATGTTTTCCAGGTGGATGTATTGCCAGATGTCCAGCTCGGTCCAGTTCGACAGCGGAAAGACCCGGATCGATTCGTCCTTGGACTTGCGGGTGTTGTACAGCTTCCACAGTTCGGGCCGCTGGTTCTTCGGATCCCAGCGGTGGTTGGCCGAGCGGAACGAGAAGATGCGTTCCTTGGCGCGGGATTTTTCCTCGTCGCGGCGGGCGCCGCCGAAGGCCACGTCGAAATTGTATTTCGTCAGTGCCTGCTTCAGCCCCTCGGTCTTCCACATGTCGGTATGCAGGGGGCCGTGGTCGAAGGGGTTGATGCCCTGTTCCTTGGCCTCGGGATTCTGGTGGACGATCAGATCCATGCCCGCGGCCTTGGCCGCCCGGTCGCGCAATTCATACATCGCCTGGAACTTCCAGGTCGTGTCCACATGCAGCAGTGGGAAGGGCGGCGGCGCGGGATAAAAGGCCTTGCGCGCCAGATGCAACATGCAGGCAGAATCCTTGCCCACCGAATACAGCATCACCGGGTTTTCGGCATTCGCCACCACCTCGCGCATGATGTGGATGCTTTCGGCTTCCAGGCGTTGCAGATGCGTCAATGTCGCCGGAGCGAGAGGGGTTTCGGCTTGGCTGTTCATGGGATCGACTCTTGTTTCGTCGGGGCGGCATCGTCCTTGTCCGGGACGATATCCTTCAGTGCCGCCATTTATGCAAGTTTGCCATGCAGGAAAAACCAGTGTTTCCTGCCTTTGCCGCATTTGCAGGAACGCTATTCCGCGTTGCTGGCCAAAGCCAGACCGTCGCCAACGGCGGTGAATGCCTCGGATCGGTGAAGCCGCGCCGCCGGCAGATTCTGCGCCACCAGATCGGTCACCAGACCCATCAGGCTGGAGCCGCCGACCAGCACCACATCGCCGATATCCTGCGCGGCCAAGCCCGCCCGATCCAGCGTCAGCGCCACCGCCGCCCCAAGATCCGCGCGATAGTCCCGCAGCGCCGCCTGCAGCGAGGCGCCGTCGATTGGCGCGGCAAGGCGGGGCTGGATGAAGCCCATGTCGATCCGGGCATCCCCGCCCGTATTTGCGGCGATCTTGCCACGCTCGACCGCAAAGGCCAGGTCGTGACCCAACTCGTCCGTCAGGACCGTCACCAGCCGGTCCATCCGCGCGGGATCGACCGCTAGCCGGGCCATCTGCTGGGCCAGCCTGCGGTTCTCGGGCGAATAGACGAAGGGGATATGCGCCCAGGTCGCCAGGTCCAGGTAGATCGCGTTGGGCACTGGCAGCAGGCCCGGCCCCATCTCTCGCCGCAACTGGGATCCGTGGCCCAGCAGGGGCATGGCATGGGACAGCGAGATCGCTTGGTCGAAATCCGTGCCCCCCAGCCGGATGCCGTGGCTGGCAAGGATCCGGACCCGCCCATGCTCGGCCCGGTAAACCGAGAAATCCGAGGTGCCGCCGCCGATATCCACGATCAGCCCTGTCCGCCCCTCGGCGCCCATGCCGTGGCAGGCCAGGGCCGCGGCCTCGGGTTCAGGCTTGAAATCGACATGGTCGAAGCCCGCGGCGTGATAGCAGTCGCGCAGGTTGGCCTCGGCCGCCGCGTCGCGGGCGGGGTCGGGGTGGAAATGGACCGGGCGGCCCGACAGGACGCGGGTCTGCGGCCGGCCCGTGGCGGCCTCGGCCTTGTGGCGCAGCGCCAGCAGGAAGGCCGTGATCACATCCGCCAGGGTCCGCCGCCTGCCGGCGATCAGCCGCGATTCGTGCAGCAGAGGCGTGCCCAGCACGCTTTTCAACGCCCGCATGTAGCGGCCTTCCTCGCCCGCGATCAGCGCCTGCGCCGCAGCCTCGCCGATCCGCATGGCGCCGCCGCCGGCGGGAAAGAAGACAGCCGTGGGCAGCGTGTCCGACGCCCCCTCGACCGGGATGCGCCTGACCCGGCCCGCATCGAGGATCGTGACGGCGGTGTTCGAGGTGCCGAAGTCGATCGCAAGGGTGCTGGTCATGGCCTTGACCTTTCGGATTGAAAGGCGCCGTGGCTAGCCGATGCGACAGATTCCCGCAAGCACAAGGCCGGAAAGACGGGTTGACGCGGCGATCAACAATGCAACAGTCATGGCAGGCGGAATACCGAAAGGCAGGCGCGAGCGCATGAACGACCCACAGCAGGCAACGCCTCGGCCCCAGATGGTGGTGCAGGACGACCCGGTGACGCCTTTTCCGCTGATCAGCGACATTTCGGCCGCCCGCTGGCTGCTGGTCTTCATCATCGCCGCCGCGATCTATTTCTTTCACGGCTTCCTGGTGCCGGTGCTGGCCGCGACGATCATCGCCTTTGCCAGCTGGCCCTTGTCGCGCAGCGTGCAGCGGGGCCTGGGCATCCACCGCACCACCACGGCGGCGCTGTTCGTGCTGGTGATCGTGCTGTTCCTGGTGGTGCCGATCACCATGGCGCTGCTTTACGCCTTTCGCGAATTGCAGCAATGGATCTATTGGGTGTTCGAGGTGAACGCCAACGGCGCCCCCGCCCCCGCCTGGATGACGGCGCTGCCCCGGATCGGCGACTGGATCGACGAACAATGGTCCCGCCATGTCGGCCAGCCCGGCGCGATCGCGGAACTGGTGCAACTGACCAGCGGCAACACCATCGCCTCGATCTATCGCAGCGTCCTGGCGGCGGGGAACATTGCCTTCCATCTGGCGCTGAACCTTCTGTTCATGCTGATCGCGCTGTTCGTGTTCTATCGCGACGGGCACAAGATCGCGGGCCAGATCGACATTGTCGGCGCGCGCATCCTGCCCCGCCGCTGGGAACGATTGTCGCGCGTGGTGCCCCTGACGATCAGCGCCACCGTCACCGGCATGACCCTGATCGCCATCGGCGAGGGGGTCATCCTGGGCATCGCCTACTGGATCGCGGGCGTGCCTTCGCCGGTGACGCTGGGCGTCATCACGGGAATCATGGCGCTGATTCCCGGCGGCGCACCTTTGTCCTTCACGCTGGTGTCTG